>JAKAJP010000026.1 GCA_021824915.1 bacterium | reverse complement strand
GTGCGTCCAGGGGGAATCGAACCCCCATCACTTGTAAATTCAAAAATTGCCTGTGCCCTCGGGAGGAATCGAACCTCCACAGCCTGTTCCGAAGACAGGAACTCTATCCATTAAGCTACGAGGGCAATTTTCTCATCATCTCATTCTTCGATGTCGAAGACAAGTATTCTACTTTGAGCAAAGCAAAAAGCAAACTTTGTTTATCCGTTAAGCTACAGGCGCTATGCTACAATTATACCCAAAATGCAGACAATTGACGAACAAATTGAGGGTATAGAGGCAGTCTTGCGCAAAACTCCCCACCATAAAGCTACAAATGGGTTTATTGGAGCAATGAGGGCTAAGATTGCCCGCTTAAACGACAAAAAGATAGAATCCTCAGGAAAAGGTGGTGGAGGTGGTGGAGGCTATAGTGTTAAAAAGCAGGGAGACGCGACGATAGTTCTAATCGGACCACCTTCGGCTGGAAAATCCACGTTAATCAACTTGTTGACAAATGCCGAAAGCAAAGTTGCTCCATACGCATTTACAACGGTAACTGTTGTGCCGGGAATGTTTAAGCATAGACAGGCTTACATTCAAATCTTGGACATCCCGGGACTTATTGAGGGAGCTGGGTCCGGTAAGGGTCGTGGTAAGGAAGTACTAGCAGTCGCAAGGGGAGCAGATTTACTTATCATTATGTCTGATGTTAAAAGAATAAATGCTTTTGCCAGCATGTGGAAAGAATTAACGGAGGCTGGCATTAGACCAAACGAAGAGCCCCCAAAAATTTTAATTGATAAAAAAATAGAAGGTGGACTTGAAATAAAATCCAATATCAAGCAAGAAATGGATAAAGAAGTAATTCGCGAAATAGCCCGTGAGTACGGGATTAAAAATGGTGTCATAACATTAAATGAAAGACTAACAGAGGAAAGACTTTTTGATGCTTTTTCGGGAAACCGCGTTTATATTCCGGCAATTTTTGTAGTTAATAAAATTGATACAGAACCAAATTATAAAGACCATATTGATGGCGAGTTTATTCCGATTGCAGCTGAAAAATCTGAAGGAATTGATGAATTGATTAATGAAATTTGGAAAGCCCTAAAATTTATAACTGTTTATTTAGTCAAGCCCGGGGAGGAGTTAAATTTTGAAAACCCTATGGTTATGAAGGAGGGTGATACACTTAACGATGTTGCAATTAAAATTGGCCCTGATTTTGCAGACAAACAAAAACTGGCTAAAATCTGGGGTAACGGCTCAAAATTCCCCGGACAGGAAGTTTCGTTCTCAACTAAAGTGGAGGAAGGAATGCAAATACGCTTTACGTCTTAAGGAAATAACATGATCGACTACGAACTAATTGATAGTGGAAACGGGAGAAGGCTTGAAAGGTTTGGGAAATATATTCTGGATCGGCCCGATCCGGAGGTTTTGTGGTCTAAATCTCTTCCGCCTGAGAAGTGGAAAAGTGCAGACGCAAAGTTTGAACGAAACTGGATATATCACGGCCATGTTCCAGCTAATTGGCAAATAGACGCAAACGGGCTTAAATTCTGGCTTAAACTTACCCCCTTCAAGCACACCGGCATTTTCCCTGAACAGGATTGGGAATGGGAATACACTACTAACACAATAAAGTCAGCTAAAGGGAATGGGGAAATAAACATACTAAACTTGTTTGCGTATACAGGCGCGGCAACAATGTTTGCCGCCAAAGCCGGAGCGAAAGTAACCCACGTCGACGCCTCGCGTCCCGCAATTACGTGGGCCAATGAAAATCGCGACCTAAACGGTCTTACCAGTGCCCCAATCCGTTGGATAATTGACGACGTGCCGACATTTGTTAACCGCGAAATCAAAAGGGGAGTCAAATATGATGCCATCATTATGGACCCTCCGGTTTACGGACACGGACCAACCGGCAAACCTTGGGATTTTACAAAAGATTTTCCAAGACTTTTGAATTCTATTCACCAAGTGCTATCTGAAAAACCACTCTTTATTCTAATAAATGCCTACGCAATCTCAACCTCACCGACGACATTAGCAAACACATTAAGCGATCAATTTAGAAATCTTGGAGGAAAAATAGACTCGGGGGAGCTAACGCTAAAAGAAAAATCTGCGGGGCGTATTTTGTCAACGGGAATTTGGGCCAGGTGGCAATCTTAAACAGAGATTTTGGGGAGTGTTTTAGTTTCGTAAAGATCTTTGAGAATGCGGCAAGGCTCAACTAAATTACGATCAACAATTTTATAAAACGCGTTCTTGCCTTGGCGCCTGACCGTAACCAATCCTAAATACCTTAAAACCATCAAATGTTGAGAGGTATTTGCCTTCCTAACTCCAAGCATTTTAGAAAGCTCTGTTACTGTTGCTTCTTTATCAATAATCGCATTTAAGATTTCCAAACGTTTGGGATTGGCCAACATCTTATATACAAGAGCATTCCTCTCGTAAACATCCTTGGAGAATCTGGATTTAAGTGTCGCCATCTAAGTAAGAGTGATCATAAACCATCAAACGACACATTGCAACTTGTGTGAGCCCAGAAAGATTCGGCAAATTCTAATTTGGTTATTCTCCTTCGATCTTTTCCTAAATGCCTTACGGCGCAACAAAGAGGGTGTGTGTGAGCCGGAGAGGATTCGAACCTCTAACCGTTACCTTAAGAGGGTACTGCTCTACCATTGAGCTACCGGCCCTCTTTGTTGAAAAAGTGAACTGCTCTACGCTCGTATTTTACCACTTTGGCAGCTTGGGAGCCAAATTCAATTTGAGGCCGTACCAAAAGCTTTTAATATCCGAAATTAAAACCCCGGCCAATTTAACAAAAGCGCTCACTTTCTTCTCTTCAGGCTTTTCTATGACCGCGATCTCATAGGGATAGCTGTCACTAATATTTTTACCCTTAAATTGAAGGACAAAGGGGATTTTATAAGTACCAGCCTTTAAAGGAACGGAGCTATCAAAAGTTAAAAGAGTTAGCTTTTGCGGCTCAATACCGCTAAAATCTTTTACTTTTACCGGTATAATCATACTTTCATCACCAACAGAAATTTCAGTAGAACTCCAGATTGACTGACCGACATTCTGTGCCAGCAAGGCTCCACTAAAATTCGAACCAACAGTTTGTAACGGATTAATAAAAATGCCTAAAATTCGGCCTTTTACATCCTGCTTAGGTTCCCCCTTAATTTTAGGCAACTTTGAAACAGAATCGTAAAAAGAGTAAAAACCACCATCGCTCTTCTTCCAGGAAAAATCATCAAAGGGCGGGTTAGTGTAGTTAAGTATAAAAGGCGTCACGGCAACAACCCTTTTATCATTCCAGGTGTTTTTGAAAGCGTATGTAAATCTGTTTGAAATTTCATCTTCAGTAATCTTATGACTCCAACCTGTTTCAGTAATAAAAACAGGGAGCTCTTTTTTGACGCCAAGTGTGCCCAAAAAATATAGTTCCCAACTAAAGGTCGACGTAGTTCCTTTCCCTTGATCGTATTGGCTTCCGGAAAAATCCGGGTTGGGGTAGGAATGAGAAGCCCAACCGTCGGCATTATCAAAAATGTTGGCTTGATTGCCAATCATTCTGCGAATAAAAACCGATTCTTCCATAGTGTCTTTTGTATTACTAGCAGAAGCGTCCAAGGCGGCCGGAAGAACATAAAAATCGCTATCCACCGCCTTTAAGGCTTTTGAAAAATCAACAAAATAAGACGCATAATCTTCCGGTGAAACCATCCCTCCCCATTCTTGAGCATGATTGGGTTCATTGCCAATAATTACATACCTATTCTTAACAACCCAGTTAAGCGAATTCAAAAAGGCAATCCAATTATTAATTTCGGCTTCGTTTGGTTTTTGCCATGTATCTCCATCAGCCTTGGTTGCAATCCGAACCACTGGGATTAAATGAAGCCTCCGCATTTTGTCAAACACTCTTTGCCAGCGATCGTGATCACGCTCACCCTCAGTTATGACAAAAGTAACGTAACCCCAATCCCCGCCGGAAGAATTGACCAAGCGGGCCGCATCGTTCAAATCATTTTCATCAAAAATGTGAATACCGTACAAATTATTGGGAACACTCAATGGATCATAAATTGCAAAAACTTTTTTTGAAGAAAATAAAAAGATAAATAGTGCCGTCAAAAAGATAAGAAATTTCTTGATCATGGTTGTGGAGATTTAATTGTAACAGACTAAATGATGGGAAAGCTTGCCACTCGGAATTTTAAGTCGCCTCGTGGTAAAATATGAGCTCAAGGCCCTGTAGCTCAACGGATAGAGCAAGTCCCTTCTAAGGACGAGATGGAAGTTCGATTCTCCCCAGGGTCACACTCTGATATAATCAAGCCGGGGTGCTGAAATTGGCAGACAGGCACGCTTCAGGAGCGTGTGCTTTTACAAGCGTGCGAGTTCGAGTCTCGCCCCCGGCACATTACATAAGCACTCGTGGCGGAACTGGCATACGCGATAGCTTGAGGAGCTATGCCCATTTGGGCGTGAGAGTTCGAGTCTCTCCGAGTGCACTTAAGGGAGCAGGGTCGCTTAGCTCAGTTGGCTAGAGCGTGCGGTTTACATCCGCAAGGTCGGGGGTTCGAGGCCCTCAGCGACCACTCATGCCGAGATAGCCAAGGTGGTCACGGCGGGCGCCTGAAGAGCGTCAGATGTGTGTTCAACTCACACTCTCGGCACATATGCGGCGGTAGTTCAGTGGTAAGCGAAGCTTGGCCACCGAAAGACCTTGCCCGCATTACATGCTCGCGGCGGTAGTTCAGTGGTAGAATGCTTCCTTGCCAAGGAAGAGGTCGGCGGTTCAAATCCGCTCCGCCGCTCAAATTTGAGCGTAAAACTTGACACTTCTCAAGAACTTATGGCATCCTGACAAAGGATGCAAAACCAACTTTTTAGTCGGGAGGAAAATGTTGCCTTCTGGAAGAACTTAATCCTGGTTTCAATATTTTTTCTGGTTACTCCTTTAACGATTGGTCTTAGCCTTTTTTCACTTGTTTCAATACAAAAATCTGCTCTAGCTGACCAGACACCAACTGAGAGTATTGTCTTACATCCTCAGTCTGGCGTTAAAGTTTTTGCCTCGCTTCCAATGAACATTCCGTCTGTCTCAGGTTCGCCCCAAGCAGCCGATGCTAGGAGCGAAATAATCAAACAATACCTAGAATATTACAACTCGCCACTTGTTCCGCTTTCAGGCTTCATTGTCCAAAAAGCAGACGAATACGGAATCGATTTTAGACTTACTACCGCAATTGCCCAACAAGAATCAAATTTATGCAAAATTATTCCACCGGGTTCTTACAACTGCTGGGGATGGGGAATTACCGGCGAAAGCACATTGGGTTTTAATTCATATGCAGAAGGAATTGATACAGTAAGTAAGGGTTTAAGAATTGGTTATATAGACAAGGGGTACAAAACTGTGGAGCAAATTATGTCCATCTACACTCCAGCCTCAAACGGATCTTGGGCCAAAGGAGTTAACGAGTTCATGACAGCGATGCAATGATTTGTCAGCGTTGAATGCTGTCATGGGGTATAATAGGCTTCATGAGCGCAGCATACGACACATTTGATTATCCCTCATACTGGATCGGACGGGATTATGAACACAGATCCGAAGTGGTAGCTCTCAAGGCATTCCTCCATAAAATCCCGAAGATTAATACCATTTTGGAAATTGGGGCGGGCTTTGGGCGCATGATTCCGTTTTATTCATTTAGAGCAAAAAGAGTAATTGTCACCGAACCTTCAAGCAAACTTCTTAAAATTCCCCGACAAAAATTCAAAAACAAAAAAAACATTACTTTCCTACAATCAACAATAGACAACATCCCCGTCAAAGTTAGAAATGGGTCAGTCGATCTAATTATTATGATCAGAGTTCTTCACCACATAGAAGATGTCGGACAAACAATAAATACGGTAAGAAAACTACTCCGAAATGGAGGCTATTTTGCCCTCGAGTTTGCGAATAAAACTCACTTTAAGGCAGTCCTAACAGAGCTCGCCAGGGGAAATATTAACTTCATAAACAATGAAGAGGTGGAAGACAGACGAAGCGCAAAATCAATAAAGAAGAAGACGTTACCCTTTTTTAACTATCATCCCAATGCAATAAATAAGATTTTAACCGATAATGGCTTTGAAATCATAGAAAAAAGATCAGTTTCAAATATAAGAAGTCCTCTTCTTAAAAGTATTTTCTCTGTAGACTTACTTGTTTATGTCGAAAGTATGGTCCAAAAAATCTTTGCTCCATTTAATTTCGGTCCTTCAATTTTTATCTTAGCAAAGAAAAGGGCATAGACACCTCCAAACTTGACAATCCCATAATACTTTGCTATAGTATCGTCACGTTCTGAGGCTGGGGCACGGAAACGTAGCTTCGGCGTTAGAATTTTATTTGACCCGTCTATTCAACATAGACGGGTCTTTTTTTTACCATGTTAAAAACCATGACAGCAATAATTGTAATTTCCGTTCTAACCGCCATCTTGCCGGTTAAGCCAGCTATGGCTTACGAAGTTGCTTCAGGCTCCTCAGCCAGCCTTAAAACTGAGGGTCAAAAGTTTGATGGTGATTACAGAGTTACTACACTTAAAAGATATCTGACAGGGGTTGGCTCTCCATTAGCAGATTATGCCGAAGAGTTTGTCAATTATGCTGATGAATATGGAATTGACTATAGACTTGTTCCCGCAATTTCCGGAGTTGAGTCAACATTCGGAAAGCAAATACCAGTTGGGTCCTTCAACGCTTACGGCTGGGCAGGTGGAGAGTATAGATTTACGTCTTGGGAGATGTCAATCTATGAGGTCACAAAAACCCTCAAATCAAATTATATTGAAAAGGGCGCTATTACAATTGACCAAATTGCAAAAATCTACTGTCCACCTTCGTCCACATGGGCATGGAAGGTCAAATATTTTATCGGTAAAATTGATCCCCTCCCGCTAAACTACGATCTATAAACGGCTTTGGTATAATTAGGCGGTAACTAGCCGGGGTGGTGAAACGGTATACACGCTAGGTTTAGGACCTAGTGCCCCTTAAAGGCGTGCAGGTTCGATTCCTGTCCCCGGCACAATACGGATTAGAGGAGAGTGACCAATTCTGACGAATTGTCAAATCCTCTCGAGGGCACAAAAAGTGATAGTATATTTGTATGGACGGTAAGTTGGTACACATCCACAAACTTAGCCGCAAGACTGAAGAGAATCTGGTTTTTCTATCTATTCCAGTACTTGCCTTTCTTTTGGTAATTGCCTACATAATATTTCTAAATGGTTAAAAATCTTTTTCTACCAATCTTGGCGGTAATCGCATTCGTAGTTATTGTTGGTCTTTTCAGTAAAAACTCATCGCAGGTGAATTTGGCAAAATATATCAATTTTGCCACACCAACTCCGGCCACAAAAGAAATCAAAGTTGGATCTACTCTAATTAATGTCGAGGTTGCCGACACAATGGACAAGAGAACTAAAGGGCTTTCGGGTAGAAATTCGATGGACTTAAATTACGGAATGCTTTTTGTATTTGACAGCAAGGGAATACTACCGGTTTTTTGGATGAAAGGAATGCTTTTTCCCCTCGATTTTATCTGGATAGCAAACGGCAAGATTGTTAAAGTAGACAGAAATATACCCATACCAAAAGCGGATACTCCTGATGAAAATTTGCCGACATATAAAACCACCGTGCCCATAGACTACGTCCTGGAAGTAAATGCGGGCTTTATAGACAAAAACAATATTAAAGTTGACGACCCTGTAGATTTGACTAATCTCGGAAAGTGAATTCCGCTAGTTCCTTAACTCCACCGAAAGCAATTCTATCCAGGACCTTTTGTTTACCAAAAAGCATCCTCCCAGGTTTAACCACAAAGCTTCCAAACCGACCGTTGACCCAGTCGACAACATTAACGAGAGATTTCTTCTTCTCGACGTCTTCAAAAAAGTTCAGCTGAAGATCATCCGATTTAATCAGGTCAAAAACAGAAACGGCAATGTTACCAACTGAACCACTAAATGGGGATTTGTAAAGAAGTTTTAAACCTTCTTTCAAGATATCCCGTGAGTCAAAAAGAGTTCCACCCACCAACCTACCCTGATGCCAAAAGGAGCCGTTCTTATAAACAATCGTTAAATGAACACCCATAGCTTTATAACCGGCCGATCTCATTCTCGCCCCGGTTTTTTCAACTAGATTGGATAAAATTGGAATAATCTCGGCCGCAGTTGAGATGTCTATCCCAATTGCGACAGAATTTCCGTAGCTACGTCTGCCAAACTCAATATTATCAACCTCGTAGCCCCGAAGTCTTGTGTACCAATATCTTGAAGTTATTGAATGAAAAGCAGCTTTAAGCCTCCAAAGCGGGGCGTTATAAAAATCTAAGACATCTAAAATTCCAACGCCATTAAGCCTGATAGCACTACGTGATTTTATCCCTGTTAAATCAGTTAATTTAAGCCGTGAATAAACGTCCAGAAAATTGTCTTTATTTATCTCCGTTAAACCATCTGGTTTATGAAGTCCGGCGGCAACCTTGGCCAGGTACCTATTCGGGGCAATACCAATAGACACCGTTATCCATTCTCCAATTTCCTTTTTTATTCTCTCTTTAATTTCCAATGCTACATCCCAAATATTTTTTAATCTCAAGACCGGACAGCTCTCAAGATTTAATACAAATTCATCAATCGACTTCGGAGCAAAATCATCCGTATAGTCGGAAATGATTTTTCTTAGAGCCAGATGAACGTTTCTATATTTCCACGGATCGGGAGATAAAACAGTCAAACCCCTACAGATTTCTCGCCCTTCACGGACTCTCATTCCTGTTTTTATTCCAAGTTTCTTAGCTTCGATAGAAGCAGCTAAAATACAACCACTGGGGGAGGTAAATGCAGCAACGGCAACCGGCTTTCCCCTTAAAAGCGGGTTAGCCTGCTGCTCAATGGTTGCAAAACAGGAGTTAACATCCACAAGCATTATATTGGATAGGGCGGGGTTAAATTCCATCAGAAATATCCTCCAAATTCCAACGTAAGTTTTCAGTGTCTAACTTAAGCCTCATAAAAATTGTCCCCGCTAAGACCGAAAAGACATGATAAAGGGTACGGCCTTCGCGGTAAACATGATGGAGACCGATCTTTGTAACCGTATAGTTTCTACCTTTCCAAACAACGTATTTAGGGGAGCTTCCAACAATACCAACGGTCACATCCTCACCAATCATCATAATTTAATCTAAACCGAAGAAAATACGAAGTCAAATACATCTTTCTGTTACAAGTTGTAAAATGAACCAGTGAGAAACACTATTTACTATCTATTACTTGCCATCATTTTTATTCTAGTTG
This sequence comes from bacterium, assembly GCA_021824915.1. Classification (GTDB taxonomy): domain Bacteria; phylum Patescibacteriota; class Microgenomatia; order UBA8517; family UBA8517; genus JAKAJP01. The sequence continues at coordinate 7,891 of JAKAJP010000026.1, read as the reverse complement.
GATGGTTTGCAAACACTCTATACCACATGCCCAAAAACAGCAACCCAATTGCAAAGGTTAAACCCACTCCTCTCATTAAATACACCATAGAGAATTTAACCAAAACTAAAGTGGAACCCGTTCAGATTCAGATCGGGGACAAAATCAAAGACTATCCAAAATTTACTTCTTACAAGTTTTACATCAATTTTGACCCGACGCTGACAAACGGCCCAATAAAAAAGGTTTCGGGATTAATTAACATCCCTAACGGAACAGGACCTTTTCCTGCCATTGTAATGATCCGGGGTTACGTTGACGTCAAAGATTACTTTCCCGGAAACGGAACTTTCGCCTCAGGTCAATTTTTTGCAAGTAATAGTTTTATAACAATCTCCCCGGATTTTCTGGGATACGGCGAAGGCGATAGAGAGCCGGAAGATGTTTTTGAAGCAAGATTTCAAACATACACAACGGTAATGGCACTATTAAAATCGATAAAATCAGTTAACCAGTGGAATAATAAAAATTTATTTATTTGGGGACACAGCAATGGGGGACAAATCGCTCTCACCGTTTCCGAGATTTTACAAGATACGTACCCAACGGTTCTTTGGGCACCTGTAAGTCAACCTTTTCCAGGTTCAATTCTTTATTACGCCTTTGAATCAGATGATCAGGGAAAATTCCTTGTCGAGAAGCTTGAAAAGTTCAACGAAACATACGACGCCTCAAAGTTTTCCCTGACCAATTATCTAAACCAAATTAAAGCGCCTCTAGAAATTAACCAGGGAACAGGTGACCAGGAAGTTCCTTACTACTTAACTGACGGGTTTGCACAAAAACTAAAAGAAGCGACCGTCTCTGCAATTTATATTAAATATCCGGGGAATGATCACAACATGCTTCCAGACTGGAATGACGTAATCGAAAACGATTTGCAGTTTTTTCAAAAGTATCTAAAATGAGTTAATGAGATTAATAATTAGGTTGGCCATTAACGTTTTTGCCTTATTTGTGGTCGAATACTTGGTTCCAGGGTTTCATTTAGCTAGCCTTTGGACGGCAGTGGTGGCGGCGGTTGTTATCGGAATTGTTAACACTTTTATCAAACCAATACTGCAACTTGTTGCGTTACCAATATCAATTTTAACTTTCGGGTTGGCCGCTTTCTTTATTAATGTCCTTCTTCTTTGGGGAACTTCGATGGTAGTTCCGGGATTTACAATCGCAAGTTTCGCAACAGCAATTATCGCATCTATCGTTTTATCCCTCGTCTCCTGGTTTCTCCACAAACTGGCACACGAATAAGCCAACAAAAAACCAAGCTTGTAAGGGCCTGGTCTTTTGCTTAAGGATTACCTTAATATTAACGAGGAGTCATTGGTTTGGCTTCGTTAACATTAATCTTTCTTCCCTTAAGATCGCTTCCGTTAAGAGTTTCGATTGCTTTCTTTGCCTCTTCATCAGAGCTCATTTCAACAAATCCAAACCCTCTGCTTCTACCGGTCATCTTGTCCATGATAACAACTGCATCGACAACGCTTCCGGCACCCGCAAAAAGACTTCTTAAATCATCTCCTGTAACGGAATAATCTAAATTTCCAATAAATAATTTTGCTGCCATATTTAATCACAAAAAATACCGAATCTAGTTCGGTATAATTTGACTTATTTCACCTCCCTTCTCATCTTTCTTTCGGAAAAAACACTCGGTGGAGCTAATCGCGAAGACTAAGACTCTCCTAAATGCCCTTGAAAGTACACTTGTAGTATATAATACTCTAGTTAAATAGCAATGCCTAAAGACAAGAGAGAGACAAAAATTAACCCCCTGCCGACTCTTAGTGGCCTAAAACGTCCATCAATATTTTCAGGCGGGAAAGGTATGTTCCAAAAAGGCACAGCTCCAAAATCGTTCATTCCTCAAACTTTTCGTGTTACCCAACACAAGGGTGGGGGTGGAAAGTAATTTACTCCTTGGCTTTTCTAGCCTCAAACCTGTATAATAGCTCGCATGACAGAACAAAAAGTTAAAGTTGAAAAAGTTACCTCCGTGATAGCCAGAGAGGATGATGGCAACATTCAAATTACTTTCACTATTCCCTTTGCTCTGATCCAAAAAGCCCAGGCCGAGACCGTGGAAGAAATGGCTAAGGATACCGAAGTGCCTGGCTTTAGACGTGGCAAGGCCCCATTGGACAAGGTGCGCGAGAAAATACCGGCAAACACCCTCTTAGAGCATTCCCTGGGCCACATCTTGCCTTTGGCGTTGTCAGACGCCGTCAAGGAACACAACCTCAAGATTGCAATTTATCCCAGATTTGAGCTTGTGAGCGCCAAGGACGGTGAACCGTGGCAAATACGAGGTATTACCTGTGAACTTCCGGAAGTAGACCTCGGAGATTACAAAAAAGCAATCCAAGGGGTAGCAGCTGCAAGTTCAATAGTTGTTCCTGGAAAAGAGAATAAAAAAGAACTTGCCCCGGAAGAAAAGGAACAGCTGGTTATTAAAACCTTACTTGAAACCATTAAAATTAAGGTTCCGAAAATTCTTATAGAAGAGGAGGTTGCAGGGAGGCTTTCAAGTTTACTTGCACGACTCGAAAAGCTTGGGCTTGCCTTGGAAAGCTATTTGACTTCGGTTGGAAAAAACCCGGATTCCCTAAAGGCTGAATATGAAACTCAGGCCAGAGACTCTATAGCACTGGACCTGGCTTTAAGTAAAATTGCCGAAGAGGAAAATCTAAAAATTAACGAAAAAGATATCGAAGGAGCCTTAAAGGTTGCTCAGGACTCAAATCCAAACGAAAATCCAGAAGATAGAAAAAGGCTTTTAACCTCAATACTAAAACGTCGAGAAGCATTAAGCTTCCTGACCAAGCTCGCTTGAAAAATTAAAAAGTAAGTTCTACAATCGGGGTAGTTACCGGCCCAAAACCCATGGCAGACTCAAAGAAAAGGGGCCACGCCAGCGTGACTCGGCAGAATGTACTCGAATCTCTTAAGGATCTGGGTGGTGATGTTACGAACCAAACAGGCGACCTTATAAAAAATACCTCCGAAGACTTCTTTAAGGAACTAATAGGAATTCCGGCTCAAAGTAAAAAGGTTTCGGGCGAAATTGCCGCCGGAGAATCCCTTGAAATGAATGAAATGATTTCCGGCCAAGCCGAGCAAACGAGAAAACTAAAACATCAAATTGTTCTCGAAAGAAATTTAATAGCCGAGGAAAAAAGAATCAGTGAGGAAAAGGTGGGAAAACTCCGGGTTGAACTTAAGGCTTTGGCATCCGAAATTATCAAACTTGCCGCCAGTACCCAAGAACTCGCCCGCGAAACCGAGATCGCAATGATAGAGGCACCAGCAAATCCGGGAATTTATCATATGGTCTTTTTCGAAAAACTTTTGGAGTTTATTACTTCTTTCAGAAAGAAAATCGAGGAAGCATCGCTCTGGTTAGGAAGCGCGAACAAAAGGGCTGAGAAGAAGAGTTACTGGTCAACCTACAAAAAGAAAGGAAGCAGTTTTCTACTTTCCCCGGACCACTATTTGCAAAGATCGGCCGGATAGAGTATCCTAGCAACAAGTATGAAATGTATGTCTCACACCCGCATTAGCTACCTTCCTTTTTGGAAGAAAGCTTGACGTGGTGGGAGATAATTAATAATTAAATAGTTTTTTAGAACAAAACTCTCACCTAAAAAGGAGAGTTTTTTGTTTTTTTAATGAAATATGACAGATTTTGAAAAATACAAAAAACTACTCGGCGAGTTCGTAAGCTTCCAGAGTGTTTCAACAAACCCGAAATACGCTCCGGAAATAGAAAAAACTGTTGCCTGGCTTAAAAAGTTATTATCAACCAGCGGATTCAAAACCAAAATCTGGAAAGGAAAAAGTAGCAATCCCATTATTTTTAGCGAATATAAAATTTCAAACACAGCCAAAACAGTCCTTATTTACGGCCACTATGACGTTCAACCGGCTGAATCTAATGACGGTTGGAAGTCCGATCCTTTTGTCCTCAAAGTAAACAAAACAAAAATGGCAGCCCGGGGAGTTGTTGATAACAAAGGCCAAATTTTGGTTCACATAGCAACAGCAATCAATCTGATTAAAAAAAATGCTCTTAAATACAATCTCAAATTTTTAATCGAGGGGAATGAAGAAACAGGAAACGATGATTTAGCTTTCTTGATGCAAAAAAATAATAAAAAGTTGGCATGCGACATCCTGCTCGTTTCGGACGGAGAACTAACGAACAATAAACCAACAATCGAAGTTTCCTTGAGAGGGGGATTTAATTGTACCCTCAAGTTTACAACCGGAACAACCAACGTGCACTCCGGAATTTTTGGTGGCGCAATCCCGAATGCAGGAACGGAAATAGTCAAATTCTTGAGCAAATTGATAAATCCAGACAATTCAATTGCTTACAAATCATTCTACAAAAACGTAGATAAAATCTCGAAGGCCGAGTTGAAAAACAACAAAAGACTCACGCATGAAGCAAAAAATATCGCCAAGCTTGCAGGGGTCGAATCGTTACTTGGTCCAAAGGGAGTTGATTTCTATACCATAACCGGTTTAACACCAACTATTCAGATAACTGGATTAAAGGTCGGGTATATTGATGATGGATATGCCAACATTGTGCCAAATACGGGAGAGGTCCGCCTAAACTTTAGAACCGCGGCTTCACAAAAGGCTCAAGGGGTCGTAGACGACTTCAAAAAATTCGTTAAAGAGAATACTCCGAAATATGTAAAATCCGAGTTGTCATTTTCTGGCCTGCACGATCCGGTAAAAATTAATACCGATAGTCCTTACTTTGAAGTTGCAGAAAAAATACTAAATAAAGTTTATGGAACAAAAGTTAATAGAAAAAATGTTGGCGGTGCAATTCCTTTTGTCGGAGATGTTAAGAAAATATTGGGAGTTGATACGCTCCTTATTCCGCTTGTAAATGAGGATTGCAACATGCACGGAAGAGATGAGAACTTTGACGTTGACCTTGTTAAAAAAGCACTTGAGTTCAGCGAAAAATTCTTAAGTTCTTAATGTTAAACATTCATTCTTTCACCATCTGTTTTTTCCGCCTTTATTGGAAGGCTAATAACTTCGTGGTGAGAGATAAAACATAAATATAAAAGTTTATATCCCAAAAAAATACCTCTCATCACGAGAGGTATTTTTTTGGCCTGAAAGGGGGTGAGAAAAATGCCAGAAAGAATGGTTCCAGTTGAAGAAGCGATAGGATTAAAAACGAGAATTGCAGCAAGGTTTGTTCATGGAGACAATGAAATGAATCACTTTACACATTATTACGAAATTGCCTTGGCAAAAAATTCTGAGGGTTGTTCCTATTGTGGAAAACCTCCAGTTATTCTAAAGCACGAAAGAGATCATAGAGGAGTAAATTTTATTGCTTTGATGTGCCGCGATCACGCACCCAAAATGATAATGGATAAAATGTCTAGTGCCTGAGTGGACGCTGAGGGGCTCGAACCCCCGACCTCTTTCACGTCAAGAAAGCGCTCTAGCCAACTGAGCTAAGCGTCCTAGGCGGACTGCTTACATCACTGCGATGAAAGCGTCCTCATGGAATAAGTATTGGTATTATATCATTACTTCACGAAGAGCCAAAAGAGGGCGGAGAGGACAACGCGATAGATGCCAAAGGCTATGAAATCGTGTTTTTTAACGTAATTTATCAAAAATTTAACGGCCAAAATCGCAAAAAAGAAAGACAGGACAGTTCCCAAAAAAAGGGTTAAAAATCCACCCTGGGCGAGCATATGACGGGACTTATATATATCGTAAGCCGTAGCTGCAAACATTGTCGGGACCGCCAAAAGGAAAGAAAACTCAGTGGCCGTTGATCTGTCTAAACCTGTCAAAAGTCCACCTATAATTGTAGCCGCCGAACGCGAAACTCCGGGAACAACAGAGAGAGACTGAAAAGTACCAATTAAAAGTGCTTGCCGGTAAGAGATCTCGCTAGTCATCTCGACTTCAGTCTTTTTTCTTCTCAAAAACCACTCAACCCCAATTAAGGCAAGGCCACCCCAAAATAAAGCGTTCAAAGTAATCGCAGAGCTTCCCAAGAAGATCCCTTTGATCAGCGGATAAAGTGTAAAGCCGACAATAGCGGTTGGAACAAAAGCAACCACCAATTTCTTCAACAAGTTAAAACTAGTAAGAAACTTCTTAAAATAAAGAACAACTATTGCCATAATCGCACCAAGCTGAATCACAATCTCAAAAGTTTTAACAAAATCAGTTTCAGGAATCCCCATTAATTTTGAAGCTAAAATTTGATGTCCGGTCGAACTAATCGGTAAAAATTCCGTCAACCCTTCAACAAGCGAGAGAACAAAAACGTGGATTAAATTCATAGCTAGATGGTATAATCATACCCGACAAGGGCTCGTCGTTCAATGGTAGGACACATGGCTGGCAGTCATGGAACGGGGGTTCGATTCCCCCTGAGTCCACTCGATTTAATAGCTTTCTAGGAGTATAATCACCCTATAGCCTATGAGGCCGCATTGCCAGCGGCTTTTTTGATGAAAAAAATGGAGATACGAAACGTCGCGATTATTGCTCACGTCGATCATGGAAAAACCACTCTCGTGGATGCTCTTCTGCGGCAATCCCACACCGAGATGAAAAAGGAGATCGCTGAACAAGATGCGATTCTGGACTCAAACGAACTTGAGCGTGAGCGCGGAATTACCATTTTTTCCAAAAACGCCTCTGTTCAATGGAAAGGCATCAAAATTAATATTATTGATACTCCGGGTCACGCCGATTTTGGAGGAGAGGTTGAACGCGTTCTTTCCATGGCAGACGGAGCACTTCTTTTGGTTGACGCCAAAGAAGGACCAATGCCTCAAACAAGATTTGTTTTAAGGGAGGCGCTAAAACAAGGATTAAAAATAATCGTCATCATCAACAAAATCGACAAAAAGGGAGCCCGCCCCGAATGGGTTCATGGCAAAACTTTTGATCTTTTTGTTGAGCTGGGAGCTTCAGAGCAAGAAGCTTTTTTTCCAGTGGTTTTTGCTTCAGGGCGGAGCGGCTTAGCGGGACTTGAACCCGATTTATCTAAAATGACCGATATTTCGCCCCTGTTCGATATGATTATAAAAGAAATTCCGGCCCCCCGGGCAAATAGGGAAGCGCCTTTGCAGATGCTTGTAAGTAATATTGGCTACGATAATTACAAAGGCCGAATCGCAATAGGAAAAATTCACTCCGGAAAAATCCTAAACGGACAAGAAGTTGCTCACATAAATCGTGATGGTGAAATTAAAAAGTATAAAATCACTTCACTTTCAACTTTTAAGGGTCTTGGAAAAATTGAAGCAGCTGATGCCGAAAGTGGAGACATTGTCGCCGTCACCGGCATCTCTGATATCAACATAGGAGAAACTATTGCCGACCCGATTAACCCTGTTGCATTGCCACTTTTAGATATTGAGCAACCGACCGTAAAAATGGTTTTTATGGTCAATAATTCTCCGTTCGGAGGATATGAAGGAGAGTTTAAAACCAGTAGCCAGATTAGGGCCCGACTCTATAAAGAACTTGAAACGGATGTTGCTTTAAGAGTTGAGGATAATAATGATGGAACTTGGACGGTTTCCGGGCGTGGAGAACTCCATCTCGCCATTTTGATCGAAAGAATGAGAAGAGAAGGTTATGAGTTTCAGGTTAGTCGCCCTCATGTTATTAATCACACTGAGAATGGTAAGGTCGTGACGCCTTACGAAAAAGTTTATATTGAGACTCCAGAGGAGTATCAAGGGATAGTTATTCAAAAATTGGGCATGAGACACGCCAAGATGGATAACTTAGAAACAACCGAAGGAATTACTTATCTGGAATTTACAGTCGCGACTAAAGA
>JAKAJP010000006.1 GCA_021824915.1 bacterium | reverse complement strand
CTTGAGAATGTTACAAATTATTGGGTTGTTTGTTCTAATGGGAAGGTTGGAGCTTTACCCCAAAGCACTTGGGTAAATCCGACGGGAGGAGTATGTCCATTATGAAACAAGGTTTTACTCTTATCGAGCTCTTAGTTGTTATCTCAATAATCGGGATTTTGATTGGCCTTTCTGTTTTTGGCCTTCAGGGTGCCCGTGAAGTTTCAAGGGATGCCAAGAGGAAATCTGATCTTGAGCTAATAAGAAGCGGGATAGAAATTTATAAATCTGATTGTGGGGGTTATCCTGCCGGAAGTGGTGATCCTGCGGCTGTTTTGAGCCCGTCCGGTAACGGCTTGGTTGGAAATGGTTTAATGACGACTTGTGCTACAACCAATACCTATATTTCTTTAGTTCCACTTGATCCAGTTGCTCCCAGTCGGAATTATCTTTACTTTTCTAATGGAACAACGTATGAAATATGTGCTGCCTTGGAGCAATCTCAGGCATCGGCAGTAACTTGTGGAGGTTCAAGTAGTTGCGGATCTTCGACTTGCAATTACAAAGTGGTAAATCCATGAAAGGTTATACCCTAATAGAAATTCTGGTGGCATTGAGTATTATTGGTATTCTTTTTGGATTTGGGTATATCAGTTTTAGAGACTTCTCCCGTCGGCAGGCTTTGGCTGGAGCCGCAAAAAGTCTTCAAGGGGACCTTAGACTGACGCAGGAACAGGCTCTGGCGGGGCAAAAGCCGGACGACCCCTTTTGTAATTCTCCAAACCTACTTGATAGCTATGGGCTTGAAGTTATTTCCTCTAGCGAATATAAAATAGAAATTTTTTGTACCGGTGGTAGTTTTGAGACAAAAGATGTTTTGATGCCGTCCGATATAACTATTTCTACCCCATCAGTTAACCCCATTAAATTTAAGGCAATCGGTCAGGGAACAAACATTCCGGCCAACTCTAGCGTAGATGTAATCCTTACACAGAAAGGAACAAATAGTCAGGTTACAGTAACCATTGGGTCAGGTGGACAAATACAATAATTAGTGTCTAGTTGCTAGAATATAGAATTTCGTATGAAAGCAAAAACGCAAGATTCCAGATTCCAGATTCCAGATTCTGACTGCCGCGGGCAGTCGCTTTTTGAAGCCGTGGTTGCTTTGGCAATCAGTGCTCTTATTATTGTTGCCGTTGTTTCTTTAGTCAGTAATTCTATAAGAAATGCTTCCTTTTCCAGAAATAAAACCTTGGCGTCAAGATATGCTCAGCAGGCAACTGAGTGGCTTAGGGGTCAGAGGGATTCGGACATTACCACTTTTTCAAGTGATGCTCTAACCCCAACCTGGTGTATTAATAATCTAAGCTGGACTCAGGCGGGACATTGTGGGTCTGGCGATTTTATAACAAACACCATTTTTGGTCGGGAAGTTTCATTTGTGTTAAATTCTGTTAATGGAAAAGATGTGATCGAGGCCGACATAATTGTTTTTTGGACTGATTCACAGGGGTATCATGAGGTTAGAAGTGCAACTAATTTTGCGGATTGGAGGCAGCGATGATGGAAAAAGGGATGAGTCTTCTTGAGATTTTGGTTGTAATTACGATTTTTGCGGTTTTGGGAATAATTGTTACAAGGTCGGTGGCTTTATCAATTGGTGGTTCCAGAAAGAGCGAATCGTTAGTTAGGGTTCGGGAAAACCTTAATTATTCACTTGCAATTATTGAAAGACAAATAAGAAATGCCAACTCCGTTTCTCAATGTCCAAACGCAGACACAACGAGAATTGATTATAAAGACCAGGATGGTAATTCAACATTTTTTTCGTGTGTAAATCTTGGAGGGAGCGATCCTTATGTTGCCTCGGGAAGTGCTAGGCTAACCAGCGACGCAATCCAGATCACAAGCTGTACGTTTACATGTGTTGCGGCGACTTCAACCAATCCCGCTCTGATTACTGTTTCGGTTGCTGCCAAAGATACAAGCGCCACGGGGCTTCAAAATGCGACAGTCTCGACAACAACACAGATTTATCTAAGAAACTATTAAGGGGCAACCTCTTTCCAATTCAAGCGTCTAAAGCCGAGCTTACTTGGAAAAAGCATTATCTGGTCTGGTGCGAACTCGAATTGCTCTGCGGGAGTTGTAGCGTTAGTGTCGCCAAGATCTCTTTGCATCAAAACTCCGTCGTAGGCAGAAACTGAACCACGTATTTTTAACTGTAGTGCGGCAGAGCCCGTTTTGAATTGTCCGTCGGCCTCATAAATCCCTTCAATGTCCGGGCCGGCTGCTCCTCCTAGGGTTGGGTCGATGAAGATGTTACCCTTATTAGTTCCCGTTCCTTTGCCCACGGTAACCAGGAAAAATCCTCTGCCGTCATTTAGATTAATTGGAGCTTTAATATAAAAATCGGCCGAGTTTACAAGAAGAATTATCTTTCTATCCCCCAAATTCATTGCGCTTGTTAGAACCAAATCTAGTCCTGTTTGGCTGCCATCATACTTGTACCAATAGTATCCATAGGAGAGCGTTCCTCCGCTTTCGAAGAATGATCCGTCAATGTTTTCGGAAGGAACATTTGTAATTACAGTATCTTTTGGAATTTGGTTTATGAAATATTGATAATCATAAACTTTAGTATCAAGATTACTGGTGTTAGCTAACCAGCCAAGCGTTGAAACATTGGAATTGTTTAATGTTGTGGTTGAGGCAAATGAAGGCACGCCAGGGTAACCACCCGCACCTGCAGCATCAAAATAGTTTGGAGATCTAACCTCACTGTTCAAATCCGAAGCGGAGTTTATATCGCTATCAACAACCTGCCACCATGGCTTTGGCGGAATTACGGTAATAGAGGCGTTGGCACTACACATTATTGTCCCCGAAGGTGTTTTTACTATCGAAGAAACCGTTCCCGTGCCATCTGTTACACCTTTGACGCTTGTTGAATATGGATAATTATTGTCTATAACCGGAACTACTGATACGAAACCGCTACTTGGAGTGTATGTGACGGAACCAATTTCCGTGGATGAAGATACATTTGTATTTAATGTCATTGTATCTCCTAGAGTAAGTGTGGAATTTGATGGGCTAACTAGACATGAGGAAAGTCCACTTGCGGTTGTTGAATTACTGGAACACGAAGAATCTTTATAAGTTACTAAGCGGTAATAGTAGACGGTTCCGGCTACTAAATTGTTTCCTGTTGTATATGAGTTTTGCGTAGCGGTAAGAGAAGTATTTTGTTCAACACACCCTGTTCCTGAGCCAACCCCTGACGGGCAATTGGTTTCGACCTTTGTCTTATCGGCTCCTATATAAATCCTTTGTGAGGTTCCATTCGCACCAATTGTCCAAGTCACTTTTGAGCTCGTTGAAGAAACAGGTGCGACTGCTACATTTGTTGGTGCAGATGTATTACAGGAAGATCCTCCGCCCCCTCCACCACCGCCCCCTCCACCACCGGTACCAATTGGACAACAACCTCTGTTGCATGTGTAATAACCCGGTCCGCAGTCGGTGCCGGTGCACTGTTGAGATTCGCAGTAGTAGTGAGAGCATGTTCCCCACGAGCAGATTAGGCCGTTATTGATGTTTCCGTTTTTCACCCTACAAGTTTGACAGGGATATGAATCTTTTCTCCAACTCACACATTGGCAAGCTGCTCTCGCTAATTTTGTTCCTAGGAACATTAGCAATAGGAAGATTGTGAGAAATATAGTAAACGAAATCAACCTCCGCATATGTCTGTTAAGATGATTGGCTCAAACGGCCACCAACTGTCATAAGCATAAATTTCGCGCAAATGCCCTGGAATACCACCCGACACAGGGGTCGATATGTTAGCTTCTACGAAATATCCTACTTGAATTTTTTTGTTCCACAAATTAATATCCGTATAAAGTGTTCTGTCGTCTGTCGAAATATCTATGCCACTTTTTAGATGGTCGTAAAGCGGGTGGTCGCACGTTGAGTAAAGTGAAAACACACTGTCCTTATCGGCAAAAAAATGCTTAAGCCCCTGGTTTCCCCAGATCCAAACTGATCCGTAGTTTTTTGTATCAACTCGAGCGAGAGTACCCCTGTAAAGCGTTTCGTTTCCAGCATAGAAATAACTACGCGCTCCCTGCCTTTGGTCCCTTGGCAGTTGTTCAATGGAATATGCAGTTAGTATGTAACCGTTTAGACCCCAAAATTTGTAGAGATAAAGGAAACCTGCAACTAAAGCAAGTAAAACGATGCCCGTAATGACAGCGAACATCTTCATATATTTATTCAACCACAATTATTATTGATGCACAAGTGCTTATTGAAATTGGGGTCTATTTGAATGGTCCACCTTGGGAATCATAGGTGAGGACTGCGATTCCGGATTTGCTCAGAGCGCCGATGTCGCCATCCACAAAATTTTGAAATCGATCGGGCATGTCTGGATTCTCTTTCATGATTTCGGCCTCTAAGGGATCGGTCCAACTAGTTGCCTGTACCCATGATGTTGTGAGAAATGGCGTGACATTCATATTATGTCTCCACGTATTAAGATCCCATTTTGTGAAGTCGTCCGGAGAACCACCGCCAACGTAAGTTATTTTTGGATCGTTTAAGCCAAAGTAGGACTTAAGGGTTATTACCCACTTATTGTTATTGGGATCGTTTTTATCATAGAGTTCAACTGGCCTAACTAGATATAGAACTTTGTGTTGCCCGTCGCCGTAGTAATCTAAGTAAATAACACCAGCCGTTACATCCCTTCTGAAGGGGCGTGTTTCAGGTATTGGGAAATTTGGTTCAGTTTTTGTGTCGTATGTAATTATGTCGCCTTCCGGTTGTTGTCCTCGAAAAAAGACGAAAGGAACATCTTTGATTTTTGTTGAATCGAACGGCTGCGAAAGAGTGGGTAGCCAATTTTGGTACTCCTTGAGAGCATTAATAGCATCTGGAATACTAGATCCATCGTAGATTACACACTTTTTAACTTCCTCTACACTTACAGGTTTACATATATCAAATGTCTTTTCCGGCGTGGGAACTTGAGTTTCCGTTGCAGTTGGTGTGATAGTTGGCGTCTGCGTCTCAGTCGGTGTGATAGTTGGAGATGCAGGTGTTACTGTTAGCGTTAAGTCTTTTCCGTCAACCCCCGGGATAACAACCTTATTGTTGTTTAGTCCAGCCTGGACTTCGTCATATACGGTTTGGAATATGCGGGTTGTAAGTTCGTCGGTATGTCCCGTATTTGCTTTTGTCCAAAGCATATAGCCTGCATCAATTGCTCCATATATCACTCCGGCTGTTTCAAGTACTCTGGCAACGGCTTGAAAAGGAGTAATTTTTTGTTCCCTTCCTTTTATAGGTTCAGCTTTGACTTCTGCCATATGACTAAAACCAAGACTTCCCAGAGCTTTCTGGACTTCATGTTTTGCCGTCCGATAAAGGTGGAACGGGTTCAAAAAGTTCTGTCCGTGCTCGGATTTCATACTATCATATTATAGCACCATTTACCACTTTATTATAGGTTGCGATCATTGTTTCGAAACTTAGTAGCCGAGTTTTAGTTGAACCTTTGTCTCCCCTATTTCCGAGGATATTCGAGGAGTGCTTACCGGAGGTTTTCTCGATTGTCACTATCGGAATTAATTTATAACAGAATTTGAAATTATTTTCAAGGATGTATTGACCTAGTGATTGCAGATTGTTAAACTGATATTAATGAAGAAAGTTTCTGCTCAAGCTGGCCAGGCTTTAGTATTGATACTTCTTTCCTTGGCGGTTGTTTTGACCCTTGTCCTTTTTATTCTTTCCCGGTCTGTGACCGATATTGCCGTTTCCTCTCGCGAGGAAGAGGCTGTGCGTGCTTTTTCTGCAGCTGAAGCCGGAGTTGAGCAATCCTTGATTGTGGGGATTAGCTCCGGTACAACTCAAATTGGTAGCGCGACCTATAAAGCTGACGTGAGTAATTTTGCAAGTGGGACCAACGGTTTTGTCTATCCGATTGATCTTAACTCTGGAGAAACTTCGACCTTGTGGTTTGTTGCCCATGATGCAGATGGAAATATTCTCTGCAATGCGTCATCCCCCTGCTTTACTGGAAATCAGTTGAGAGTTTGTTGGGGGAAGCCTGGGACTGTAGCAGATAGTGCAACTACTCCGGCAATTGAACTTTCTGTTCTTTATACAACCACACCTGGAGATTACTCTACGGTTAGGGTTGCGAGGGGCGTTTTTGATCCAAGTGCCAGTAGACGTGCGGGTAATTTGTTTTCTGCCCCTGATGGCGGTAATTGCACCGTGGACGGACAGTCTTTTGCTTTCCAAAAGACTATTGATCTTTCTACCCTTGGAATTCCCGCCGTCTCGTACAATGTCCAAAATGGATTGCAGCTTGCCCATTTAAGGTTTTTCTATAATACGGACACGGCTCATCAGGCGGCGTTTGATGTTAATTTTGGTGGTGATTCACTTTTACCCTCCCAAGGATTAATGGTAGATTCTTCCGGGGTTGCGGGCCAAAGCACAAGGCGTCTCTCGGTGTTTCAGGGTTGGCCGGAAGCCCCCAGTGTTTTTGATTTTGCCCTCTACAGTTCTTCAGGTTTGACGCAATAAACTAACTCTTTGATATAGTTATAGTTACTAAAAGCAAATATCAGATAGTATTTCTGTTGAATTTATCTAACTGGCTTTTACCGTATCTTTTAATTTTAATTCAGCTTTGAGAATCGAAGTAATTGTGGGTCCATTTACTATCTTTTGTTCCCTAATCATCTTAAATAATTCGCCTGTGGAAAACTTTCGAATTTTGTCTATATTTTCCTCTTTCTGTTGGTTTTCTTTAGTGAAAGCTACCTCTTCAGCAAGGAAGACGTATGCTAATTGCCCCGTCATACCCGGAGCAACTTCAAAGGCGCCAAGTTTAGTCCATTTTTCCGAGATTAGACCTGTTTCCTCTTTTAATTCGCGTTTGGCAGCTAATAATTCATCTTGGTTGTCCGAAGATCCAGCTGGAAGCTCCCAATGTGTTTTTTTGGTTGTGTATCTGTTTATTCGAATTAAATAGATCTCTTTATCCTTTGTGACTGGTACAATAATTACGACGGAAGGCCTATCCATTATATGAAATATACCTTCGTCCCCGTTTGGTCGGATAACTTTGTCTTCCCTTATACTGAATCGAGGATTCTTGTAAACAATTTTAGTTGATACAGTTTTCCAAGTTCCCATCTATTTATTTGAAAAGTCACTCCATGGTTCTGTAATTACCATATTAGGGTCAATTGTTGCCTTTTTAATCTTCTTAATATTTAAATCAACACTCGTCCCCAGAATTAGAGCAGCTGCATCTCTGCTGCAATGAAATGCTAGAGTCATTTTTCCTGTAACAATTGTATACAATCCAGCAAGGTTATCAAGTTTTGTATGATCAATTACCGAATACCCAGGATTGGCAAGGTTTTTAATTGCACTATTATTTATGTAGTCAGTCTTTGCAGATACGAAAAATTGTGTATGGTGAGTATCAACAAATTTTGCATTAAAACTACGTTTAATTGAGCGAATAATAGTTTGTGCATTTTCGAAATTAACAGAGAAATTTCTATCTGACGAAACCGGAGGTTGGTCAATTCCAAAAACAGAGGCCAGACTTCCTCCATATAACTCTGGCATAATAACAGGTTTACCCAAATCAGCAAAAACAAAGCCTCTATCTAATTTAGCATTTGGCAAATAAGCCATTGTAGCGAGTCTTGAATGAAAAAAGTCTGAATAGTTTGAGTGAATAGATTTTAATATTGATAGCGTTCCAAAACCTGAAGCCAGCACCACGTTATCGCAAGTAAGTTTTTCATGCGAACTTATTTCAACCCCCTCAATTTTTCTGGACCTGATTACTAAATTTTCTACTTTTGTATTAAGCAAAAACTGAACGCCTGACGCCTTGCAATAAGACAGCAATAAGTGAAGTAATTTACGCGAAGAATATACACCTTCTACAATTCCTAGAAGACTGGACTCTTTTAATACCTTTGGATTCAGCTCGGGTGCTTCATTAAGAGGTATTTTTACAAAGCTTATGTTGTGTCTACCCAATCCCTTAACAAATTCAAAAGTTGAAGTCTTATTTATTATATAAACAGAATTTTTACAAGGGACCTTGGCGCCCGAGAACAAATCAAAAAATAACCTTTGAGCTTCTTGGCAATTTTTAACAATGTTGTCAAAACGTTGCATATAATGGGCCCCGGAATGAACTGTTCCATGATTAGATACTGTTGCACCATTGCCAATTTTACCCTTTTCAATTACCAACACTTTTTGTCTATTTTGAGCAAGTCTCAAAGCTGTCATAAGGCCGGCAATTCCGCCACCCACAATAATAGTGTCGTATTTATTTTTCATTTCCGTATAATGAAATTGTCTATAACAAGAACATCTATTTCTGAAGAATAAAAAAGTGCTAATGCCTGCTCCGGGTTCTCAACAATCGGCTCCCAACCCGAATTGAGGCTTGTGTTCATAACGGCCGGAATACCTGAAAGATTATAAAAAGATTCAATTACTTTTCTGTAGAGTGAGTTGTTCTTCGAAACTGACTGTAATCTTCCGGTTGAATCTATGTGGGTTGCGGCAGCTATTTGTTTCTTCCCTGTTTTTGTAGTGGGTAAAGTAAAAGACATGAATGGAGAGAACTGATCAACTGTAAATAATTCAGTTTGATGCTCGACAAGAACAGACGGAGCAAAGGGTCTAAATTCCTCTCGTTTTTTAATATGATTCATTCTATCTTTCATTATAATGTTAGAAGGATCGGCGAGTATGGAACGTGATCCCAAAGCTCTGGGGCCGAATTCCATATTACCCTGAAACCATGCGACGATCTTCTGTTCTTGAAGAAGTTTTGCAACCTCTCCCTCAACGTTTTCAAGATATTGGTATTTAATTTTATATGCGTTAAGTGCACTTTTTACATAGCTGTTATCATAATCTGTGCCCCATTTATTTTCAGTGACCTTATTAAAATAAAATCCATTTTGGTTTGCTACGAAAAGTGCAGCACCCAAGGCACTTCCAGCATCGTTACATGCAGGTGACACATAAATATCCTTGAAAATTTTTGACTCAGCAATTTTTCCGTTAACGACTGAATTTTCGCCAACTCCTCCTGCGATGCATAAATATTGATCTTTATCTGTTTTGTACTTACTAATTATTGAAAAGACAGCATCCTCAATCACTTTTTGTGCGCTAGCGGCCAAATTTTTGTGTTCTTCGGTTACTACTTCCCCTCTTAGTCTTCGGGGTGGTAAAAATGAATAACTTCTATTGTTAAACATGGGAAGCTGACTTGTATGGAAAATCGGGTGTCTTTTTAGAACTTCAGGATGAAGTAGCTCTTGGTTAAATTTTATACCCCCTTCATTTATGGCCAATAAATTGCTTAAATCAATCGTTGGCTTACCGTATGCAGCTAAACCCATTACTTTGTATTCATCGTGATTGCTAGTGAAACCTAGATATTGAGTAATGAAAGCTGCAAAGACTCCCAAAGAGTTTGGAAACGGTATTCTGTCGACAGCTGCAATTTTATTATCCGATCCTCGAAAAATTCCACAAGACGTTCCGTCACCAGATTGGTCAAGTGTGAGAATCAGCGCAGAAGGAAAACCAGATATCAAAAAAGCAGATGCTGCGTGAGACAGGTGGTGGTCAACAAATTGGATTTTTGGTGCGTTTCCAAAGTTGTACCAAAGATAAGCCTCAAATCGGGGAGCAAAATCGCTCCAAGTAGCCCTGGGGAAAGCAACAATATCAACGTCTTTCATACTTATTTTTGCATGATTTAAACAAAATTTAATAGCTCGATCAGGCATTAAACCTACGGCGTGTTTATATCTTACAAATCTTTCTTCCTCAGCTGCTGCAACTATTTCGTTGTCTTTAATTAAGACAACAGCTGGGTCGTGATCAGATCTTCCAAAGTTGCCATGTATTCCCAAAATGTACATAATTTAGCTACTACTTTTTACATACCAATCTATTGTCATTTCTAAACCTTCATAAAAATCAACTTTTGGTTCCCATTTGAAAGTCTTACGAGCTTTTGTCGATAGAGTTACCTCTCTTGGTAGATCACCGGGGCGTTTTGGTAGATATTTTATAAAGTTTTTGGGTTTTTTGAACCTCTTGAGTAAATAAGTAGCAATATCTTTAACTTTTTGTTCCTTGCCAGTACCTACATTATATATTTGCCCAAATATACGTTTGTTATTGAGGTTTATGCATTTTATTGCGAGCTCACTCACATCACTTACATATATCCAATCTCTTTTCATCTTACCTCCACTTGTGATTTGGATTTTTTCATTCTTCATAAGTCTTAAAATTGATAGTGACATTAACCAGCCCGGATATTGATGTGGCCCGAAAATCGATACTGGTCGGAAAATAATCACAGGAAAGTTGTATAGATGAAAATAAACCTGAAGCAAAGCTTCAAATGCCAACTTTTTGGCAGAGTAAAAAGTAGTAGTGTCAACAGGGTCTGTTTCTAAAATATTGTCAGAGTTGTTAATTCCATAAACATTCGCTGTAGAGAAAAATATAAATTTACTTATTTTTTTATTGTTCAGGGCTTTCAAAAATTTATCAATATTTGTTTCTACCCCTTCCTGCGGGTTGTCAAAAGTATTGGCATCTGTAGCCAAGTGAAGCAAAACATCGTCTTTTTGGGTAATTTTCTTAATTAGGTCTAAGTTGTAGATAGAATCTTTAATAAATTTAAATTTTTTATTTTTTAATATATTCGAATCAATCTTTTGTTCTCCATATTGAAGAGTATCAACAAGCATCACTTTATCGAATTTGGCAAGAAATTCATTGTCTTGAGATATTTGCTCGACAATATTCGTACCCAAAAAGCCAGATGCACCAGAAATAATTAGATTCATTTTTGTTCAAAAAGACTATATCTATAAGCTCTTAATAAATCTTTAAAGGTATTGATATTCACATAAAAACCTTTGCATTCAGAATATCCTACAGAATTTCCAGAATCAATTAAGTGTTGAATTCCGTGCACTGTCGAAAACTCTCCATTTTGATAAAGATCTGTCCTGTTCTTAAACTTTTCAAGAATGTCAAAAAAGACTGGCGGAAAAGTCATCAATCCACATAAATGATAATTACTCCTTGGCATCGCATTCTTATTCCTACTAACACCGATAACTTTTCTGGCATCCTCATCAACCTCAACATTCGTGTTCTGCAAGAGATATTCGGGGTGGTGCTCCCTTCTAACGACCAAAACTGCATTATCTCGTGCAAAATCATCGGGTTGTAGAGCTTTTACTCCTGGCTGATACTCGTCTGCAAACCTAACAAAGAAAGAGTTGTCGCCAATACGATCTTGGCACATCAAAATTGCAAAGCCGATCCCGTTATGAGTTTCTTGAACGACAAAATCTATATTTATATTGCCCGTATAGCCTCTTTCTATTGTAGATTGAACTTTACGACCAAATTTGGGTTCAACAGTTATGACAACATCCTTCACGCCCAGGTGTTCAAAAAGCTCAATAGAATGAAATATTATGGGCTTTCTGTCTAATGGAAGTAAAGTTTTGGGGACGAACTCTGTGAGGGGTTTGAGCCTTTTTCCTTCGGTTGCGGCTAAGATAATACCTCTTTCTGGGCTCGGCATATAGATCATATTGTATCACACAGTACCAATATCAGACTTAGCCAATCTTCTCAAATCTAGCAGCAATTCTATATGGCCGTAAAAAATATCGATTATATTTAACAAGATCAACTTTACCGGCTTCAGAAATATTTACCGCCCATCCCCTAATATAGCGAAAGCCGTGATTTATTAGAAAACTTGTAAGAAATGGACGGGGATCACGATTAAAATAAGGCAAAGTTGTACCCCATGATGTTCTAAGCTCAAGCCACCTATTAAGATTTTCTGGATTTCGTCTTTCGGGTATGTAATCCGGGTCGGATTCTACGAAGAAAAAAGTACCTCCAGTTTTTAAAACTCGATGAACTGCGTTTAAAGTTCTTTCTAGAGCCTGGTTATCAAGGTAGTGCATTGTCATATTAGAAGTTACGAGATCAAAATTATCAGATATTAAGGGCAATTCCTCTGACGAATTGTTTACAAATGAAGCTCCCAATAGACCTTTTTTAGCACATTTCAGCAATTCAAGGCTTACATCAATTCCGATTATATTTTCGGCAAGTAAACCTCTTGAGCTTAGATGTTTTATAATCCTGCCAGTTCCGCAACCTATATCGAGTGCTTTTGTGGAAGAATTATATAAATCTGGAATATAGCGGTCGAACGCTGGCTTTTCTAAAAAATTCCATGTATAAGATCCGTCGGCAAATTGGATGTACTGTTCTGCCTGGTTATCAAAGAGTGCACCGATTCTATGGCCCACATCAAAAGAGTTTTCAGTCATGAAGAAGATTATATCAAACAATATCACGCACAGAAAAAATCTAATAGGTCTTGGGGTGTTTTTGACTTTGCTCTTTATAGTTCTTCAGGCTTGACCCAATAAACTACAATAGTTATATATGACGTGTGATCTTTGCGGATTTGTTGAGAATGCAGATAATTCTATTATCGAGACAAAACATTGGATTGTTCTTCTGGCCAGTGATCAAGCATACCTTGGTAGATGTTATATTACCTTGAAAAGACACTGCGGAGATCTTACTAAAATTAAAAAAGAAGAGTGGTCGGAATTCTTTGAGGTTATTAAGAAATTAGAGAAGGCCATTACAAAGGCTTTTAATCCGGATTTGTTTAATTTGACTTGTTTAATGAATTTGGCTTATCAAAATAACCCGCCCAACCCGCACATTCATTGGCATCTAAGACCACGATATAAGAATAAAATTAAGTTTAATGGCTTAACTTTTGTCGACCCCGAGTTTGGCCATCACTATGCCAGAGAACACGAAAGATCAATGGAAGTGGACCAGAGCATACAGAATGAAATAATAAGCAGGATAAAAGCAATATAGCCTTTATTGCTATTTACTGTTTAATTGATTTCCTGCTATATTTAATGAAGGACGATTCTGCTCATGGTTGGAATTGATATCGGTAGTAAAACCATAAAAGTTGTTGAGCTTGAAAAAGAGGGTAGCGGGTTTAACTTGCTTGCTTCAGGAATTGTTGGTTATCAAAGTCAGCCAATTACCAAGATTGAGGACGAAAAGGAATTTGCTGCTATTGGCCAGATTTTAAGGAAACTTCATAATGAAGCGGGTGTTACCGGCAAAGAAGTTAATATCTCCGTGCCGGAGTCGCAAGTTTTTACCAGAACGATTAAGTTTCCGCTTTTGACAGACGCGGAGATTGCCTCTGCGGTTAAGTGGGAGAGTGAACAATACATCCCGATTCCGATCAACGAAGCAATAATTCAACACACAATTCTTGAGAGGAACGAAAAATCTTCACCCCCTGAAGTTTTAGTACTTTTAATTGCAGCTCCTAGAATTGTTGTTGAGAAGTATGTCAGAGTTGCTGCGGCTGCGGGTTTAAATGTGACGAGCGTCGAAACAGAACTGGTTGCTTTAACCAGAGCTTTGGCCCCAACGGATAAAACAGTACTTTTGGTTGAGCTGGGAGCAAGTAGTACCAATATTGCAATTTCAAAGGCGGGACTTCTCTCGTTTTCCCGGTCAATCCCTATTGCTGGAGAGGCTTTTACAAGGGCTGTTTCTCAATCATTAGGAGTTAATGCCCAGCAGGCTGAGGAGTATAAGAAAACTTACGGGCTAGAGTCAAGTCAGCTTGAGGGTAAGGTTAAAGGTGCTCTTGACCCCGTTCTTCGAATGGTGGTTGATGAGATTAAAAAAGCCATTCATTACTACCAGACCGAAGAAAAGGGAGAGGCTCCTGGCTCAATTATTATTTCCGGAGGAACGAGTGGTTTACCGGATATAATCTCAATGCTTACCGGGGCGCTTGGGGTTGAAGTTTTGGTCGCAAATCCCTTTTCCCATGTTGCGCTTGACGCAGAGACGGCAAAGAAGTTAGCACCTTTTTCTCCACTTTACAGTGTGGCAGTGGGTTTGGCGGAAAGGGAGGGTTAGATGGCTGTAAGTTTGAATCTCTTACCACAAGACTTAGCCATTGGAACTGGGTTAACCAAGGTAATTAAGGTAATTAAGGCTGTAAACGTTGTGGCGATTGCGATTTTTATAATTTTTTTGATCGGGGCGGGAATGTTTTATGCAATCAGCTCTTTTCAGCTTAGTTCCTTGACCACAGCAAACAATAATTTAGTTTCGCAGATTAAATCTGAGCAGACGACTGAACAGAAGCTTGTTCTTTTGAAAGATAGAATCGCAAAGATTAAATTGGCATATACTTCAGATTCGCTTACGAAGCCGATTGCTTTGGTCTCACCACTTTTATCCCAGCTGCCCGCCGCGGCTTCGGTAACTGAACTTAATCTTGATACGAATAAAATTACAGCCTCCATCCTCTTTAAGTCTGCTACAGACATTTCGAATTTCTTTCAGGTTATTTATTCCTCAAAAACTTTCAGCGGGGTAACTTTGACATCTTTTGGTTTTAACCCGACGACGGGTTATTTGGTTTCCATGAGTTTGGCCGGTAAATAAGCAGATGAAAATTCCTAAGAGCATCGAAATGTTTGGTTTGGCAATACTCCCCACCTTGGGGGTTATAGTAGTTTCTATTTTTGTCGTTCCTTTCGGAATTTCTCAGGTCACGGGAATACGCGAAAAAATTTCGCAGGAACAGGTAAATCAAAATATTCTTTCACAGAAGCTTAATACATTGACTAGTGTAAGTGACGTCGCCTCTTCCCAATCAAGTGTTGTAACGATTGCGGTTCCTGATTCGAACACGGCTCTTATTACGCTTTCTCAGATGAAAATCTTGGCAAGTGATAATGGGCTTACGCTCTCCGGTGTTAAAGGTGGCGCTGAAATCAAAGATAAAACCGGACTTTCAAGAGTTGATGTTAGTTTTGATTTGAATGGGCCCCGACCGCAAATTTTTGCTTTTTTGGCGGCCGTGAATGGAGTTTCGCCGGTAACGGTTGTAAGCAAAATTAAAATGAATGAGTCCGGTAGCAGTGCTTTGGCAAATGTCACTGTCAGGTCCTTTTGGTCTCCATTTCCGACAAAACTTCCTGCGGTTACCGAACCTGAAACAGGTCTTACAGCGGATGAAAAAAATACGGTTACGAAGGTCTCTGCCCTTAAACAACCGATATTTAGTGAGGTTCCCGCTTCTGAAGTGTTGGGAAGAAGTGATCCCTTTACTCAGTAATTTCCAAATTAACCGCTTTCTTCTCGAGTGTCGCACGAACCTTAAGAAGATTTCTAAGATTTTTAATCATTTTTCCACCCTTGCCGATAATTAGGCCAATGTTTTCGGGATCTGTTTTGATTTTGAATACAGTTCGTCCATCAACGTCGCTTTCGGAAATTTCGAACTTTTCCTTACCCAGAACTCCTTCGAGTAAAAATTTAAGTAAATCGTTCATTTATTTATTTCAAAATTTTTTCGGCGGAAGGGCTAATCTTTGCCCCCTTTTTGACCCATTCAGCCACTTTTTTAGTATCAACCTTTACTTCCTTTTTTGCTGGGTTATAAAAACCCAATATCTCCAGTGCTTGCGCGGTTAGTTTCTTTTCGGAATCGATAACAACTACCCTGTAAAACGGGGCTTTTTTACGGCCCATGCGGGCTAAACGAATTACAATCATATGAGGGTTATTTTACCTTTTTAGTCAGAGCCTGTCTAGCGGCTTCCTGTTCAGCCAAAGATTTACTCTTTCCCTCGCCCCGACCAGCTGCTTTGCCGTTAATATAAACCTCAATAACAAACTTTTTGTTATGATCCGGGCCGCTCTCTTCAATAACTTTATAACGCGGGGCCGATAGACCCTTTGATTGAACCAGCTCCTGAAGCTGGCTTTTGGGGTCTTTGAGCGGCAGTTCTGCTCTTTCTTTAAGATCAAAAAGCAGATTTTGATCAATAAATTTTTCGGTAGGGAGAAGTCCTCCGTCAATAAATAACGCACCGATTATTGCCTCGACCGTGTCAGCCAGAAGCGAGGTATTATTTCTTCCTCCCCCGTCTTCCTCGCCTTTGGATAAATAAATAACTGCGCCAATATCTAAATCTGCCGCGACTTGAGCGAGCGAAGTGGTATTAACGAGACTGGCTCGAAGGGCTGTTAAATATCCTTCATCCTTACTTGGAAATGTTTCATATAGTTCCCGTGAGACAACAAATTCCAAAACTGCGTCTCCCAGAAATTCCAACCTTTCGTTGCTGGTTCTTGCTCCCTTGTGCTCATTTACCCAGGATCTATGGGTAAGGGCCAAGTCTAAAAGTGACTTGTTGGAAAACATTAGTTGTAGATTGTCAAACTTTGTATTCATTGTGGTTTATTCATGAAGACTGATGGCTTCGATAAGCTCGTCGAAAGTTTCCACTTCGGCAAGGTCAATTTCGGAAATGTTAATATGGTTAGCCTCAAGTATTTGTAGAAAGTCCGTGATATCTGCGGGTGTCATATGTAGATCGCTTGTCAGAGAATATTCATCCTTGATATCGTCCGTATCCACGCCCAAAAACTCAGCAAGCAAACTTTTAATCTTTCCCTTTAACTTGATAGCTTCACTTTCCATCTTCTCCCTTATATATTGTACCCAAAACTCCGTTTACAAAGGAAGAAGAAGATTCGCTTCCGAATTCTTTGGCTAGCTCAACCGCTTCATCAATTATAACTTTCGGAGGAGTTGTTCCTTCTTCGAGTTCGTAAACCGCAAGTCTAAGAACCACCAGGTCGATTTTGTTAAGTTTATCAATTGGCCACTCTGGAGCGGCTAATGCTATTTTTGCATCAAGTTTTTTCTTATTTTTGAGAATTTCATGTGCCAATGGGCTTAAATTTGGCTGTTTTGTAAAAGTTTCGGCGAAAAGAGTCTTGACGGCCTCTCGGCGTTTAATGTGTCTGGGGTCTGTTGCTGTTTTCACTATTTGTAATATCCGCAGAACGTACAAGCTTTGTGGGGTTCTTTATATTTGCCGCAGTTTGGGCATTTAACCAAGTTTGGAATGGTGAGGTGTGGTTGCCCTCCACGCCTAATTCCACTTCTACTTCTCGTATGCTTCTTCTTTGGTAAAGGAACCATAGCCACAATTTTAACTGAGAATTATGGAATTTTCAACACCAAAGATACAAAATGTTACCAATTTCCGGTTTCCAATTTCGGTGATAAATTGGGGTACTTTTTGGGGTTTTTGACAACATCCTCAGCTAGTTCT
>JAKAJP010000017.1 GCA_021824915.1 bacterium | reverse complement strand
AATTCATTACGCCAATGAGGGTAAAAAAACATTAATTATTACTACAGACCCCGCTTCAAACTTGGCCGATGTTTTTGAACAAACAATAGGTCATAAGATTACTCCCATCAAAAGCGTCAAAAATCTCTCCGCGATGGAACTTGATCCTGACAAAGCAACGAATGAATATAAAGAAAAAACCCTATCACCTCTCAGAGGTCTTATCCCTCTTGAAAGTTTTAAAGTTCTTGAAGAGCAATTGAATTCACCGTGTACGGCCGAGATGGCTTCTTTTGATCGTTTTACCGATTTTGTTCAGGACGGTAAATTTAATATCGTCATCTTTGATACTGCTCCCACCGGTCACACCTTGAGACTTTTGGAACTACCGGTTGAATGGAGCGGAGTCATTGAAAAGGCTGCAAAAGATAATAGTGGGGGCCAAACTTGCATTGGTCCGGCCGTGGCTCTCGCAGAATCAAAAGCCAAATTTGATCGGGCAATTTCAGCTATGCGTAATCCCGATATGACAACCTTTGTTTTTGTATTACGTCCCGAATCCACTCCTATATATGAAGCCAAACGTTCTATTGCCGAGCTTAACAAGCTAGGAATTAATTCTCAAGAAATCATCGTGAATGGCGTGTATCCGGAAGAAGCTTGTGATAATCCCTTTATGATTGCCAGATTTATGAAACAGCAACAGTTTTTAGGAACGATTAAAGAGGAATTTAAAGTCCCCGCCAAAATAATCGAACTTGGCTCAAGTGAAGTCAAAGGTATTGATAGACTGAGCATAATTTCTACACAACTTTTTGATACGCCTACACTTTTATCCAAGTATGTTTTTAAAAAGATTGTTGGAGGCAAAACCACAACCAATAATGGTTATGCACAACCGAACGAGGAAATTAAAAGACTCTTAACCCCACTGAATAGTAAAAAAAGAATTATCTTTTTTGCCGGAAAAGGTGGCGTAGGTAAAACTTCAGTTTCAGCTGCAACTGCCCTCTGGACAGCACGCTCCGGATATAAAACCTTACTATTAACTACTGATCCTGCATCACATCTAAAACAAATCTTTGATCAGGAAGTAACCGACAAGCCCACTCTAATTACCGGTGAGAAGAATTTATGGTTTACCCACATTGATGCCAAAAAGGCTGTAGAAGAATACAAGGAAAAAATCCTTAACGAAGCCAGAAAAAAATACGATGAGAATCGGATTATCGCCATTGAAGAGGAACTTAATTCCCCCTGTACCGAAGAAATGGCTACCTTCGAAAAGTTTATTGAGTTTGTCACCTTGAAGAATTTTGACGTGATTGTTTTTGACACGGCACCAACCGGTCATACCTTAAGATTGCTTGAGCTTCCGGTTGACTGGAATAAACAGCTGGAGATCAAAACCTTTACAACTACTGGAGAAACAGATGTCGACAGAATTACTAAATCACGCTTTAAGGAAGTAATAGATTTACTTCAAGACCCCGATAAAACCACATTCAGTTTTGTGATGTATCCGGAATCAACTCCAATAGAAGAAGCGTCGCGGGCAATAAATGAACTTCTATCAATTAGTGTTCCTACCAGTTTAATAATTGCCAATCAGGTGCTTCCTGAATCTATTATCACCAATGACTATTTAAGACAGCGAAAGGTCATGCAGGAAAAATACTTGGGTGTTATGGCGAAACGCTTTACCGCGCCGATTGTGACTCTTCCCCTTTTAACCGAGGATTTGATGGGCAAAGATAAACTGTTGGAAGCGGGTTATTTGTTGTACGGCAAATAATTATGGATGAAAATCAGGTTAGTCAATTTTGTTCATATTTGGTCCAGTCGGTTGCCGAATTTCAGGAATTGGCTCAAGCCAGAATGGATTTGAACAATGATCCATTATCTAAAAAACTTTGGGATGATATAGAAGAGAGAAAAGCAACAATCACATTACTTAAAACCAAGGGATTACCGGTAAATCCGCAACAGGAAACGGAGTTAACTCAAAAGCTTAAGGAAATGCGGGGAAATCCGATAACTTATAGATATTTGAAGGCTTTGAATATGGCCAAAAAAATAGCCGGTAAAATTGGAGCGCAAATGAAACAGGAGGTAGGGATCGAATTTACGCCAAGAAAGGGATGTCCTTAATTATAAATTAAATATTTTTTATGAATAACTTTGATAAGACGTTAAAAGAATTCATTACCGTCATTAAAGAAACGAAAGAATATACAAGCTACAAAGCAGCTGACATGATATTTAAAAGCGATAAGGAAGCGAGTAAACTCTTGGAGGAATTCCAATCATCGCAGCAAACACTGCAAATATTCAGGCAGGGAAACTTTCCCGGCGTTGATGAGCAGGAAAGAAAAGTCCGGGAACTGTATCGGAAAGTGCAAAATAGCCGGGCTATAATGGATTGGGCAAAATCTCAGGGTAAACTTCAGGCTTTTATCGGTGATTTGGCGACAGAGTTGACAAATCAAATCAATTTCCCCTTTACTCTACCTCAAAAAGGAGGATGTTGCGGATAAGCTATCATGAAAAACAATAAAAAGATTATTCAGGAAAACTACGGAAAAATCGCTACTCAAAATTCTTCATGCTGCGCCGGTGCGTCCTGTTGTGGCGGAGGAAATTTTAATGATTTAAGCAAGACTATTGGTTATTCAGACAAACAATTGTTTAATGTACCGAACGGTTCCAATTTAGGATTAGGCTGTGGAAATCCTCTGGCAATCGCTTCATTAAAGCAAGGTGATGTTGTTTTGGATTTGGGATCGGGCGCAGGTTTCGATTCCTTCTTAGCCTCTTCTAAAGTTGGCGCCTCCGGCAGGGTTATCGGAGTGGATATGACGGATGAGATGATAAAGAAAGCACAGGCTAATGCCGATACAGGTGGTTATACAAATGTAGAATTTAGGAAGGGTGATATTGAGAATTTGCCCGTGGAAGATGAATCGGTAGATGTGATCATATCCAACTGCGTTATTAATCTTGCCCCTAATAAAGAAAAAGTATTTAAAGAAGCTTATCGGGTGTTAAAACCAGGCGGGCGGATGATGATATCCGATGTCGTTTTGTTAAAAGAGCTTCCTGATGAATTAAAAACAGACGATAGACTTCTTGTCGGTTGTATTAGTGGGGCAATTCTTAAAAAGAATTATTTAAATCTACTAAAAAAAGCAGGTTTTTTTGAAATTAACATTACAAAGGAAATCCCCATGTTTTTGGAGTCATACGCCTTAAGCATTACTTATTCGGCAGTAAAAAATAACAGTTAATTTATTTGATAAAACTATGATTAAAAGTAAATTCTATTGTGAACCATGCGAATTTAAATTTGAAGATGAAGGGTTTAAAAAGGAGTGGCAAGACAAGATGTATGGTCCTTGTTGGAAAAGATTGGCATATTGTCCCAAATGTCATAAACCGGTCGATGAACT
>JAKAJP010000009.1 GCA_021824915.1 bacterium | reverse complement strand
TTCCGATCTGTAAACCAACTTGGCAATAGTCCCGGCTTCATCCCGGGCGGGCACAATAACGGAAACGGAGTACTTTTTCATTTTAGAAGCAGTGGACCGTGGCGGAATTGAACCGCCCGTTCCGCAATGCGAATGCGGTGTTCTACCGATGAACTAACGGCCCTTAGGGCTCTATTATATCTTATTTTGTACCTCAACCCCATTGTAGCCGCCCCTAGAAATTTTAGAGTTTGGCCGCAGGGAAAGCCGAAACTGACCGAAGGGAATTTCGGAAGGGAATCATTCCCCGGCAAAACTCGTTAAAAAATTTCTGGAAAGACTACATTTGGGTCTCCTTCTTTCGCCAACTTCTTGGAGAAGCAAGAAATTGGCAAGAATATTTACTTTTAAGAACACTATTAATACTTCTTTGCTTGTCCAAAGAAGTATTGAGAAGAAAAGACCCGCCAGATAATTTTTCTACTGAATTTACATTTGCTCATATTGTATGTCTCGAACTCCTTGTACAAGCCTGCGTCGAACCTTCGCATTTTTAAGTTGAATTCACAAACTCCAATTCTAGTGAAAAATTAAAGGCGAAGATTGAAAACTACCACATTTTGTAGCTAACGGAGACGGCGGAGACTATTTTGAAAACCCCATTTGAAGTCGCTTGCGCGTTCGTATTAGTAATATCCGCCTTTGTAGTCGAAGTTGAAGTTGTGGGAGAACTCACTTGGGAAATTGAAACAATTTTTCTTATAAACCTCCAGTTTTTATTTCCGATTGCACCGGCTTGGTTTTTCGCATCTTTTAACGCTGCATCAAATGCTTGTTGAGAAAGTGCGTCTTGGTTTTCAACGGACAAAACCGGTTGAGAAACAACCAAAGCCCCATTACTATATAAATCTGCTACTAAACCATCAACTTCTGATACATGAATTGTCTTTGCCGCCATTGAAATTGTAGCTTGGTAGCCCTGCGCCCCTGTTGTAACTAAAGCTGCAGGCACCGCAGTTACCTGACTTTCAGCAATATCACCCTCAGCAATTCCCTTACTCTTCAAATAATTTCTCATTGAATCCGCTTTTCCCGAAACAGAAGCAACAGCCGCGGCAATGGAGTTGTCACTAGCACTAACCGTAAAAGAGACCGTCGCATTAGTCGCCGGAACACTAGCTTCCCCACTTCCCGTGACTGTAACTATCATCGGGGAACTAATCCAAACATAAACTCCAAGCGCCAAAACAACCAAGACAACATAAAGAAGTATCCTTTTAATTCCCCAACCGGAGTTGGACATCTGTGGCTCCATACAACCAGTATGCTCATCAGTTCGAATAAATGTCAATACTACTATTGCCCTTTTCACGCATTTTCACTAGACTGAATTAATGCCTATTTCCAATAGGAAATTTGTTTGTGGTAAAGCTGATATATTAAGTCTTTTTGGCGTGGGTTTCTTAACCCTCTCCCTCATTACAATTGTCGGCATAACTTCAAACCCACTCAAAACTCAACTGATCGGTGCTTACGCCAAGGGTAAAGAAAAGGTTAAAGAAACCGGATCGGCGTTTCAAAATTATGTGGACAGCAAAATCAGACAACGCGAACGAACCGGGGCTTGTGTTGGAAAATACTGCGTAGCTGAGGACGTCATTAAAAACCAAGCCAGCCAAGGAAATAATAGTAATGCGGCGCCCAGCGCTCAAACAGCAGCCGAGCAGGACATTATCGATACATATAATAAGGCCGTCGGTGGTGATACGGCCGCTCTTGATACCCTAAAGAAAAATAACGCGAGCCTGGCCAAACAAGCAGAAGCTCAAAAAGTCCAAAATGACGCTGCTGCGGCTGCAGCAGCCCAAAAAACTTGCGAGGATGGCGGTGGAACTTGGAATGCAAACGGAACTTGTGGCAACGGAGCGGTCAACCAACCCGCTTCAAATCCCATAAATACACCCTTTAGCGCCCCAAACATAGCCGAGTGTAAAGACGCAGCTGGAAGCACATACGATTTTAATTATTCGGGAGGAAAATGCACGCTAACACAAAAGCCTGCACCGCAAAGCGCCCCCGCCTCCCAACCGGCTCCCGCCCAACCAACAACTACCAATAATAGCCTTCTTAATATTGCAACCGGAAACACAAGCAACCAGACAGATGTAAATCAGGTTAGAAACCAATGTAATAGCGATAAAGCCAGTGGTAGGCTCCCCTCCACAAATCTTCAAAGTCTTGATTGTGGACTGGCCTTCGACCTTCAACAATATGCACTCGGAAAACTACAAGCGGCAGCCCCTACAACATACCAACAAGCCCAACAAACTAACACAACAAATTTACAACAAATGGGAGATTGTATTAGGGGCGGCGGAACTTGGTTAAACAATAACACCTGTCAGTCAAAACAAGTGGTAGCCTCTCAACCAATGACAACAATTGCAGTTACTCCTCAACAGGGGTTGTCAATCAAAATGCAAACAGGAGGAATTTGTCTATTTTCTTCTGATTGTGAGTCAGGAAACTGTAGTGCGGGGACATGTAAGGCTTCCGCTCCAATAATTAAATATCCTCAAATAACCATGACACAACTCAACGCTTGTACTGGGAGTGGCGGGCAAATAGACCTCTCAACCGGCAAATGTGCATATTCCCCTGCTGCACAACAGAACCTGAACAAACTTAAAAGCCAGTGCCAAAGTACTCAAGGCTGCTACTGGGATGCTTACACAAATCAGCCAATAAACACCGGGGTGCCGGGAATCATAGACACTTTAACATTTGGGCAGTTTAGTAATGCTATTGGAGATATTACACGATTAAACCAACAATACAACAGCTCTTATGGCACCTCAAACTACAAACCAGTGATTACTCCGGGCGGTTTTAATGATACAAGCGCAAATTTGCAGCTGGCAGGGACGCTTGCAAAAACGGTGGCAGCAAGTGCGCCGGTCCCGATAGTGGGAGGGGCAACTTTAGCGTTTGGAGGAGAACTGGTAGTAAGTACAGTTACAGGAGCTGCGGCAGCAGGAGTTCCGGTTAGTACCTATGTGGCGGCACAAGCAGGCGCCTTGACAACAACAGCAATCGCTTCTTCCCCACTCTGGCTTCAACAAACCATCCAAACGGTAAGCCCGTACGTTGCGCCGGTGTTAACCGTTGGTACAACCGCGCCATTTGCTGTTAATCAAACAATTCAATGTGGATTTGCTGGAAGTAAATTTGATTCTCCCGGCTGTGCCTCTGCAAACGAACAGGCATTTTATGCGGCGGCGGGATTGCAACAGATGCAGGACATCGAAATAGCTCTTAATTCACAAAAAGTAAGTCAGAGTCTTCCTGAGGTGTTAGCCAATGCCAAAAATTCAGTTACTAATAGGCTGTTTTCTGATGTGGCCTATGATGCCGCAGTAAATGATATGGTTACCGGAGCTGCAGCAAATCCTGCTAAATACGGCCTTGCGGTAACTCCGACCACAGCAGATCTAACCCCTACCAAAATAAATATGCCCACAAGTGTTTCAGACGCATTATCTTCCGCAAAAACAAAAGCTAGTAATTTAGTAAACAACCTTGCAGATCAAGCCGTCCAATCCGATTTGATAGGCGGCAATATTACTCAAGATGTTGCAACCGGAATTACCAGCGGTCTTAAAGGCGAGCCAACCCTCAATCAAAAATTGAGCACCACTTTGCAAGATGCCACAAATAAGGCGGTAAATAATTTTCCCATTGTCAGTAATGAAGTCCAACTGGAAGCAGACCAAGCAATGGCAAGAAATCTTGCAGCTGCAAAGCCAGCCGCTGAAATTCCAACTACACCTTTGGTAGAAAGCCCACAACCGAGTTGGTTGGCCAGAATCCAAAACAGAATTTCTCAGACAGGTGACGATCTTGGCACCAATATCAAGACATTGGCAACAGACGCTCAAGAAAGTCTTGGTGGTTTATTGCGCAAGTTATCTCCGCCACCAACAGCGCCCATTGCAAAACAAGGAGCTGAACCAATTCTTTCATCCGTTGACCAAAACTTAGTAGAAAGCCTCAAGACAGATAAAACCATTCGTCAACTGATTGAGACAGAAAACTATACGGAGGCAAAAAACTTAGTAGTAGATAGTCTAACCAAAAATCTTCCCCCATCACTAGATTCTAAATCACCACAGATTCAGGTTGAGATTGAAAATGCCGCGAGGGAAATAGCGAACGCACAAACAATCGGCGGACGAGTAACTGCAGTCGAAAATACAATTTCCAATAGTGGTTATGAAAGCTTTGGAACTTTGGTAGATAAACCAACCCCCCCCAATGTTCCCATACAGAGAGAAATAAACGTATTAGGACACACCCAAGTTTATGAGGGAGGAATCATAAAACCGGCGACCGTAAGCTTTACACCAGATGAAGTAAAAAGAATTGGTGACAATTCACTAGCAATTGCCCAAAGAATGCAGCTCCCCCAATCTGGAAACATTGATGACGTCTCCCAAATAATCGGATCACTAAATAAAAGTCTCGCAGACCCAGGCACACAGCTAGGCAAAGACCAGAGAGATTTAATAAATATACTTTATTCAATTAACTCCTACCCCGAGGGGAGTTTCCCTGATATTTTGAATAATTTCATCAAAAACGGAGGTAAGGCTTCCGATCTCCCACAACTCTATGCCGATTTGTTATCAGAGAATGCCGGCAGATACAAAAGCTTCCAGGCATTCTGGGATCCGGTCTTCAAAACATACAACGATATGCTTCCTGATATAAACGCGCAATTACCGGAGGGGGTGAAACCCATTAAACCAATCGATCCTGAAAGTACTTATTGGATATCCGGAACCGAAAAAAATTTATCCGGCAAGAATTGCTTCACCGGATACTGCTCAATAAATTCACCAATACAAGACGGGGAAAGGAATTATATATCCATGAACGTGAATCTTGGACTTAGTGACGACGTTGTGGCTAGAGAAAAAGTAATGCTGACCTACCCATCAGGATTCACAACCGAATCCTCCATTTCGGTTCCCAAGGTGGGTGATGTAGCATCGGCAGGGAGAAACGACGCCCTCCATGTCATGCTTCATGAATCTATTCACGCAAACACACTAGACACGATCGGAATTTATAGAGCCCTACCGGATGACAGCATAGTGACAAAAACCCTGGAAGAACTTACTGAGAGAACCACAATAAAAATTGAGGATAAGCTTGTTCAACAGTTTCCGGAAATATACGGGGCCGCAAATAGATTTACAGCATACCCCACCGAAAGAACCATAGGAACCGGAATATCTAACGCCTTAGGAATTAGTGACGACGATGTAATGGCATACGCACTCAGACAAGACCCGATCGGATATATCAAGCACCTAGATGATGTATACGGAAAGCTGGATGGAAATGGATACAGAAATTTCGTGGATAACCTCTATGACAACCTAAAGATTGGTCCCGCACAAAAGCAATTTCTATTAGGAAACAAGCCTCCAAGTGTTATGGATGTACGCTTGATGGTGGATGACTGGGCTCAAAATATAAAATTCTTTGATAGACCCATAAGTGGTTATCAAGGCCTCTTAAATCTCCAAAAGGCCGGCTATACAACTTATCCAGAAGAAGCGGTTAGTTCAGCCGATGCTTTCTCAAGATATATTGAGTCAAGCAAGAACTTATTAAGTCAGGAAGGATATATTCCCAAATCTTTCTATAGCCAAACAGCGGAAGGTCAATATATTTTGAACTACGAAAGACCACCGATCCCGGAAAATACAACAACTAAACCAAACATTATTCAACAGATAAGAGATTTCTTTATCTCTCCCCAATCCGAGAAAGGTGGAGGAATAACCGTAAA
This sequence comes from bacterium, assembly GCA_021824915.1. GTDB lineage: Bacteria > Patescibacteriota > Microgenomatia > UBA8517 > UBA8517 > JAKAJP01. The sequence goes on along the minus strand of JAKAJP010000009.1, from coordinate 12,310 downwards.
CGTTCAACCGAACGGAAATCCTCCAACCAAAGATAATTTTATCACCCAGGCTTGGAATAAAACCAAGAGTTACTTCTCGGACAGCTGGACCAACCTAAGAGAAAATTTTGGCGGCCTTTTTGCCAAACCACCCCCACCCGCTACAGTAGAAATAGTTGCGAAGCAGAACCCCTTCGTGGAAGAAGATATGTTTCCAACAAATATCGAGCCTTCTAAACCGGCACAGAGAATTGAAACACAAACATATACAGATCTCACAAATAGCCTTGCCCAAAGCAAACGGCCCGTTCTACAAGACAATCTCGGCAGCCAAATAACAATTGAGGCAAAGATAAACCAAGGCGGATACGGGTCTATCTACTACGCAAATTATCGTGGGGAAGGGGTTGTAGCAAAAATTTCGACATACACGGATGGTGAACCACTAATCGCAAGCGAATATGGATACATTCAAACAATAAGAAATGCCATACAGGATGCGGGAAGGCCCGACCTGCTGCCCAGAATTGTTGAGGCAAAAGCCCCAATATTAGCCAAGGACGGATCAATCATTGGTTATGTAATGAATGATATCCCCGGGCCAACACTAAACGATTACATCATTGGAGGATCCCAGGCTTTGAGCGCAAAAGATATAAAAGACTTCAAGGATATAGCAAGGATTTTAGACGATGCAGGTCTTCCTTTTGGAGATATCTTCCCCACGAACATCGCCAAAGACTTGAATGGTAACTGGGTACTTTTTGACCCCGTTGCCCCGAATGCTTTGGAGAGCGGTCATGTTATTGCACGAGGCGTTACCACAAACGGCAACCCGCTACCGGATTACTTCAAGAATGTCGGTGACAATATTTTCATATCCCCACAAACCGGGGGTTTCATATATCAAGTACCCACAGGAAATGTAGATGCACTGGATACCATGATCAGAACGTTTGATATTCAACCTCTGCAAGCACAACTTAGACCACAACCTCCCGCTCCGTTTGGATCAGGGATTGAAGAAATACAAAAATCAGACCTTTTCCAAGCAATTAAAAATTTTCTAACCCCGGCAACTTCACCTACAAGCGAGGTTGCCCCGGCACAATTAGTATTTGATAAAGCCTTTCAGTATGTACTTGAAAACAGAAGACCAATTCTCTTTACAAGCCTTGGTATTGGCGGAGGCTACACAATCGCCCAAAACTTTGGCATCATTAGAACCGGTATCCAAAACCTCTGGCAAAGCCTGCCATTCAATAAACAACAAAGTCCTCTGACCACTTCACCACAACAGCAATCTTCTGAAACTACTGGAGTATCTCCCGCCAACCCTCCTTCCCTATCAAACAAACCAGAAACAAAACAACTTTCGTTCTCTGAAAAAGCTGATCTTGCAGCTCAAAATACCGTTTCATCAAACCCGTTCTATGGAATTCCCACTGATGTTTTTAGCAATTATTACAACGACCCGACCCCCACCACACAAAGAGCAATTTTTGAAACCTATTACACACAATCTCCTTCTTCGTTTGAAGGCAGTGGCACTAATTTTGGAGACCCCAATGTTGCCATCGCCACACTTTATACCTACGGTTCCTTCTTAAGACAACAAATGCAACGGGGATGGGCACTTGAGGCTAGTGGAATGTATGGATATCATGATGAACTTTCATCTCAACTACAAAACTTCCACTTCATATTTTCAAATTCCGAGTTAAATCATGATGATATATTCCTACGAAAACAGGCTTCTCCCTTGTACGCTTACTTTGCCGACCAGCATGTAGATGCAAATGGACAACCAATACCACAAACCTACGATCAGCTAAATGAAAATCAGAAAAGAATTTATGATCTTACATCCTCTTCAGCTAAAAACTTTAATAGCAAATATATAGTCCCCATTTCAACCCAATCGAGCATGACACCGGAAGATGCATTAAATAGCGGCAAATATGTCGGGATAATTGCCACCAAATCGGTTAACGATCTAGGAAGAAGATTTCTACTCTATAAAAAAGATTCGCAAGGAAATACATCGTTTGTTGGGGTTGTTCTGGTTGGTGATTATGCAAAACTCGGAGATTGGGTTGGTTCCGGCGGGGTCACCGTACAATCAAACGCCAACTTCACCCAATTTCCGCTGGGAACCAGAACCAGTAAAGGCGAGCCTTGGGGCTTCGATTTAACTCAACCCTTGTACGATTATTATGGAGGGTCAGGGGGTCCTGTGAATGGAATCGTCGCCGTAGATCCGGATGTACAGTTACCAAACAGTGTAAGTTCACAACCAAACACTCCGGCGTCAAATACTAAAAGTGAGACGAAACCCAGCCCAATTTCCGTCCGAGACAGCATTATCGCACCCATTGTAAGTACTATACAGGGCAACCCAAGCCAAATTACCACTCCAGCGGGAGAACCCATAAATACCTTTAATGTTTATATGCAGAGAAGTGGAGGGTACCAAGCCATTAATAATTATGGTGGAACCTCCACCCAATGGGGTTGCGGTCCGTCCACCTCATTAAATATACAGAATTTGGTTGGGAAAAATACTGACGTTAACGTAGTGCTTAATAATTACCCTTGGACGTCTATTGGATCATCCGGGGATGGTGTACTTTTAAGTTTGCAGAGAAATGGCTTCCCCGCAAATACCTACGATTACGGGGTAAAAAATAGAATTACGAGTACAACCCCTCTTAACAATTACACCGGCATATTGGTATATAGCGGTGCCGTTTCTTCCCCGACAGAAAAAAATATTGCACATATCGCAGCATTTGATTGCCAAAACGGGAGCTGTGTATCAATCGATTCTTATTTTAGTGACGGAAAACCGGTTCCCTGTGAAATAAAAGATTCAAATTCAATCCAGTGTGGAGCTTATAATTATCATTTAGGTGAAAGTGGCGGGTATCCCGATGCCCTATTTCCGGTGCAAACACCATGAAAAAAATAATTGCATACATAGTTATTTGTACTTCCTTAGTTACAATTGCCATAGTTGGTTTTCTCTTTTATCTCAAATTTAAACCGGCAAAGATTTATGATACTTCCCAACTCCAAAACGTTGATATAAACGGCCAAGAAATAAAAACGACGGGAGCGATACCAAACCGAGATCCAAGACTGAAAGTGGAACAAGAAATAATCAAGTTGGCATCAATGGGTCCCGTTATACAAGATGGGTTTGAAATTAATGTAGACAATCACGGCAACCCAATAATAAAAGTTACTCCTCCATATGACCAAAACAAAACATCGGCTCTCAATTGGTTAAAAGAAAATGGATATGGAGATATTCCGAGTGGTCAAATAACTATCTCAAATAATTGAGCGGATTAACGTGGACTCCGTTCAGGATTACCTCAAAGTGTGTGTGTGGGCCTGTTGAGTGGCCTGTGGAACCCATTCTACCAATTACATTGCCGCGGCTCACGGTTTGTCCGCTAATAACCATTATCTGGGAAAGATGGGCGTATCTCGTCCTAAAACCATTGCCGTGATCAATCAATACCATGTTCCCGTATCCGGTGTTATCCCAACCTGCATAGACAACACTTCCGGAGTCTGCTGCAACATCAAGCGGCATAGCATTGTTGGCAATATCAATTCCAGGGTGGTACCAAGAGAAGTACTGAGTAATAGTTCCACTTGTTGGCCAGACAAATTGACCCGAAGCCGTAACCGTTCCGGCATCAGGAGTAATCTGACGGGCACGGGGTATTGCATTACCCTCTCCGGTTGGCTTAACACCATCAGGAACAATAATGGTTTGTCCTATGGCAAGTTCAAAAGTTTCGTCATTGGCAAAAGTATTAAACGGAAAATCGACTATTGCCTGAGCCTCTGCATCATAACGCTTCGCAATAGAATAAACCGTATCACCTTTTTGAACTTTATGAGCAATTCCAGTTACCGGTAAAATCTCAAGAGTATCGCCAACCGTGATGTTGTCCCCATAAATATTGTTTTGCCAACGAATTGTATCTTCAGAAACTCCAAATTTTTGAGCAATTGAAGATATTGTGTCTCCATCCTGAACCGTATATTGAAGGATCTTATCCCTTACTTTTTGTGATACTAGTGTATCAATTGTCGGACTATCTGTACTTGCAGAAAGAACATTTGATGGTGAAGCAATATTCCACGGGTTTATTGATTGACCGGGAAATTCCTGAGCAATAACCGGCGCGATCATAACCCCAAGCGCCGTAATAGCAGCCATACCTGAGTGGGTCAAACGACGCGAAAGTTTTCCCCGCTGACGATATAGCGCAGTTACAAAAACCCCTTTGCCCGCTTCAAACTTCAAAAAACTAAGATGAAGATTTTTGAAAATAAATTTTCCAAGCTCAAAAAGAAAAATTTTTATGTCTTCCCAAAGATCCAAAAATATTTGAAAAGTCTCGTCCATAACGTTTTATGATATATAAAATTCATCCTTAGAGATTATTTGAATCGCTTAATTTCTTCTAATAGAATTTTATATGCGTGATAGATGATACTGCATGAAAATCTGTGAAGCAAACTTTTCAAAAGAACAAAAATTTTATCCTTTACGCGGTCTTGAGGCTATCGAGGAATTCGTCATTGGTTTCTGTCTTGGCAAGTCGATCAATCAAAGTCAAAGTCTTTTCATCATCGTTCATTAAATCAATCATGCGCCTTAGGGTATTAACTTTTCGGAGCTTCTCCATACCAAAAAGTAGTTCATCTTGCCTCGTTCCACTTCTTGTTACATCGATTGCCGGGAAGATACGTCTATCAGAAAGTTTTCGGTCAAGATGAAGCTCCATGTTTCCAGTTCCCTTGAATTCTTCATAAATAAGATCGTCCATGCGGCTACCCGTATCAACAAGACAGGTTCCAATGATGGTCAAACTCCCACCATTTTCTATCTTACGTGCTGCGCCAAAGAATTTTTTGGCAGGAAAAAGTGCAACGGGATCAAATCCGCCGGAAAGGGTTCGTCCCGAAGTCGGAAGTGCAAGGTTGTATGCACGAGCCATTCTTGTAATTGAGTCCAAAACTATAACAACATCACGACCCGCTTCAACCAATCTCTTAGCACGTTCCAGCGCCAACTCCCCAACTCTGGTTTGGTCTTGTGGCGCCTCATCAAAATTACTTGCTGCAACCTCACCTAGCCCATTCGTAACGTCTTTAATCTTGCGAACTATATCAGTTACTTCTTCTGGTCTTTCCCCAATTAAAACAGCCATCATATGAACATTACGGGCCTTACTTTTACCATCCTCAGGATAATTTTTGGCAATTCCGCCGATAATATCTTTAACTAGCCAGGTTTTCCCGGCTTTGGGAGGTGAAACTATCAAAGCTCTTTGTCCAAATCCGATGGGGGCAACCAAATCTATCATTCTGGTAGTTAATGTATCTTTGTCGGTCGAAAGATTAATCTGTTCTTCCGGATAAATAACGGTCATGTCGTCAAAATTTGGCCTATTACCTAACTTTTCAACATCCTCGCCGTTAACTTTCTCAACTTTAAGAAGTCCCCAATATCTTTCATTTTCCTTGGGTCGTCTAGCCTGTCCGCCGATCATATCCCCCAAACGGAGGTTAAACCTTCTTATTTGAGAGGCGGAAATGTAGATGTCGTGATCGCTCGGAGCAAATTTAACGGGACGGAGTAGTCCACTTCCCTCATTGGCGATATCGAGTACTCCCTCAACATATTCTGTAGGAAGACCTGCATCGGGTATCATTCTTTCATCAACAACCAATGGAGCTACCGGTTTTTCTTCAATTGCCACTGGGGCCGCAGGAAGTTCACCGGAAGTTTCCGGCGCACCAACCAAGTTCTTGATATCTGGAGACGTTTGTTCCGTGACTAACTTTTTACGCATGAATTAAATTGAATCAAAAGTGAAATTCGGGCAAAAACTCGAAGTACAAGAAACATTATAACCTATTATTGAGGTGTGTCAAGCACGCCATCAATGGTTTGCCACGAATACCCTCTGATTATAAAGAGCCTTAAAAAGTGAGGCTGCATCAACGGTAGAAAAATCATGATTGATAATCCTTTCCGCAACCTCAGCAACCGGAACCTTTACATATTTTCTGCCGCTGGCGAGCAAATCTGTCTTTCCATCAGCGACTCTGACTTGGTACCAAAATCTGGCGTTACCTGTATTTGGATGCACTTGCCCGACTGTCCTTGCCCCGGGTCTAAAAGCTGGTCCACTGGGGACAACTAAAGTTTCTCTTCCACCAAGTTGCGGCATACTTCTACGTTCCAAAACAACTGAAGCATCCTCATAACGAGCGTTAATTCTGACAATTCCGTTTTTAAGAAATTCCCCCCCAAAAACCGCTCCTGAAAAACCATCAACCATAATGTTTTTATCATTTAGGGCCAAAACCTCTTCCGCTGTTACCTTTTTCGGAGTTAGTCCCTCAAACTCCTCAAGCATTTGTTGAACATAACCCGGCGCCGCTTTCATAACCGCATCCTTATCAAATCTCAAAATCTGAAGTTTAGGAGTAACATCTTCATACGCATAGTCCTGTCTCAATTCGGAAGTTTTAATATCCAAGGCTTCGTTCACTGCCAATCCCAACTCCATCCCAACCTGGTCTGCCGTCCATTGTCCGCCATATTTTTCCTGCATTCTCTTGGTCATTTCTGCAGTTTTAACGTCTGCATATCCACGACCAATTTCCGGACGAAAAGTCGCGCCGGCACCCACAAGCATCCTCACCGTATTCACTATTCCGTATTTTCCGTCAGTCAGCTCAACCAAATTAACACTACCCTGCTCCTTTTTATCGTTCAGGGCATTTTTAGTCATTAAAATGCTTCTGCCGGAGTCTGTTTCTAAAACCAATCCGACGTGACCTCGGTTATAGAAAAATGCATTAGACTTCTCAGATTTATCGGGAACAATATCAAAGCCGGTAACCGTCTCAACACCATCTTCCGGCTTGGAAACGCCAAGATCACCACTTAAAGGCGTCCTATTTATTTCACCAAGCTTGCCGTTTATTTCATCCAGTAAATCGCTTGGAACCTGAATCCTTCCTTGAACCTCACCTTCGGGAAGTGTTGTGCTTTCATCGGCTAAAACAACAATTTTTCCCCCTCTTTCCTGATAAGCATCCTTTTTAACAAAAATAGAATCAAATTTACCGGTAAGAAGTGCCCCCTCCGGAGAAAAACCGCGCGTTGATTTGATAAGAGCCATTGCATGATCCGACCCTTTTGGAGCTATAACAGCTTCCGTCTCAGTTAAAACATCACATTCCTGCGGATCGGCCCGCCTTACATCTTCAGGCTGAAACTCATAGGCCAAACCATTCTCGATTAGGGGTGTGTTAAGGTCGTGCAGCTGACGCTGTTCATGAAATGCCAACTTTCTTGCCGCATCAGCGGTTTCGATTGCCGAAATTGCCTCTCCGGAGGCTAGAGTTTTTTGTTCCTCGTCCGTTTCAATCCTTGGCAAATATGCGAAAGTCTTTCTTGTTTTACCCAAAAAGTCTTGTTCGCTACTCATGTTTTGAATTATACACTACAGGATCAAAGTACATCAAATTGGCCGTGCAATAATCAAAAGTCTATTCCAAGAAGTCCCCGGCGGGTCACAAGTTTGAAGAATGAGACGCTCCCCGCTCCCGTCACCAACCAGCCAAGAGGTATCTGAAGGAGTTGTAATAACCTTCTTTTCAACTTGGTAGATATATTTTTTGTCCATAAAATAAACAACTATCCTATCCCCGGCATCAAGCCGGCCAAGAAGGTAAAAGACAGCGTTATAGCGGGCAAAATTTAAGGGGCTATCGGTTGAGTGCGAAAAAAGGTAAATTGTTCCTCCGCTGCCGGGAAAGTTTGTTCCTTTGGCGTGAGCTACTCCTTCTTGAAGCGCAGCCAAATACTCGTCAGGATTGCCGGCATCAACATTGGCAATGATATTTTCGTGGGCGTCGATTTTAGGAATATCTACGGAAAAATATGAGTTTATTCCCAGATTTTGGGTTTCAGATCTTATTTGATCGGCCGCTTCGGCGTTAGCTTTAAGAAGAATGTCACCAAATTTACTTACAACTATTTTGGGCTTAAAAAAACGATAATTAATTTCCTCACGAATTACCGGCCAGAAACTAAAAAGAAGTCCGACAATACCAAAGGCAACAAATCCCGCCCCAATCCCTCTTAAGATTTGATAGATAATCCGTTTGGCTAAACTCGGAGCCTGATATATTATTCCATGCGGGCCCATTTAACTTAAATTAACTTAAACTTTTTGAAGAGGGCAACTCCCAATCCCATTATCCCGAAAAGCCCTGCGGCAACCGGGAGATCATTACTACCCGTTGCAGGAAGCTGCGGCGGCGTACTCGCTCCCAAAACCTGAGGAGGAGTTGGAGTTGCAGTGGGACTGCCACAATTCACGTCAGTCGGATTGCTTGGATTTCGGCAAAAACCTTGGTAACAGAAAAGTCCGCCTTGGCAGTTGTAATTGCTACCACATGTGCCCCCACAGAAATTCGGCGTTCCGGATGGAACCGGAGTTTCTGTCGGAGTTGGTGTCGGAGTTACGACCGGCGTCTCAGTAGGCGTCGCCGTTGGCGTAACGGTAGGTGTCATTGTTGGCGTAGGCGTTGGGGTCGGAGTCGGAGTTGGCGTTGGTGTAGGTGTGGGCGTCGGAGCTGGTGGATTTTCATTGTTTCTACGGCGGCCGCAATTTTTTAATCTCCCAACAGCCCTATATGTACAATGTTTCCCTTGCGCATCGCAATCTCTTTTAGTCTCAACAACGCATCCTTCCACAACCGTATCGTTGACTTGATTACCCCCACAAGTGTTCTGGTCGGTACAGGTTGTACCAGGAACCGGCCCGTCCCAAGCAACAAGGCTAGAAAAATCGACGTTTTTAAGAACAAGCCAGCCGGCAACCACAGAAGCTATTCCGATTATTATTCCTACCTGAAGAAATCCCTTTTTTATGTTCATTAATGACTTTGTGGCAGGATGGGCACAGGATAAACGAAGAACACGCTTTTGTCAATGTGAGGAACAAAAAAGAACAACCAATTCTTCGAATTGTCGGCTCCAGAAGGAAAGGGTAGATCGCCTGCCCAACAATCCACCCTTCCCTCCCAAAGCCGATATCATAAAGGGTCTTGACAACCCTACTTTAAGAGTTCTAGTCTAATAGCGATTTGTCTAGAATGCCTACTAGACAAATCTGCTTTGCGAAGCACTCGCTTCGTATTTTGAAAGAGCATCTCTATTCGTGGAGAGTACTGAGATTTCAGAAGACCCAACGATAGCGATGCTCTTTTCATTTTTGTCGGGGCTCCCCGACCAGATTTCAATGTTCCAAGGAAAAATATAACACCAACTTTACCCCCTGTCAAACCCTATAGCATTTTGAATACCAATCTTCCCCATCTCCTATAGTCTATATCTAGCCAATTTTGTCCGTATTTAAGGCGTTTTTATCCAGCCAAAACTAAATGTGGATAACTTGTGAATTGGTGCCGAAAGCGTATAATGCGGATTATGTACATAGAAATGAAGCATGGAAGACCGGAGCTATCTTCCCCGGCACTAAGAGAAATGGTTCGAAAGGACAATTTTGACTTCAACGCTGGAGGAGCTGACGTAGATGAAATTGAGAGAGCTTTTAGAATTGTTGAGGTGGCTAAGAGAGTTGTCCCTGCTGTTTGCGATATAGATGAAAACAAGGGTAAAAGCGGCGTCGTAATGGCAATTACCAAGAAGGAGACGGGTTTCCCCCTACTTACCGTTCAAATTGGTGAAGTCGACGACCCGGATACGACCTATGGCAGTGATGGAAAAAGAGGAAAATATACGGATTTTGCCAATCGAAAAGCTTTGGTATTACAACTCAATCCGGATTTTGTAGCCTCCAGTGAGAACCACACACTCCCGGAGGAAAAAAGGATGAAATCGATCACGGGAATAGAAATTCCCGGAGGCGCAATTGTTGCCAGAGATTGGATAATTAGCGTATCGGCCTTCAAAAACCCAAACATGGATGCCGCTACCGCAATAGCAATTGCTGCAGGAGCAGGTTTAATTGGCATTGATGAGGCAGAACGTTTTGCCCACGATCCCCGTGTAAATTGCCCTGAATTCATGCTTCATGAGGATAAAATCCTAGTCGAGAACATCCTTCACTAATTATCTAATTCCACGCACCGCCAGGTTAACAAACTTAAATTCTTTTGAGGTTATTGCAAAACTGAAACCAAGTCTTCTTGCCTCCTTAACCCTTTTTTCTTGGGCAACAACTTCTCTAATCTCTCCCAAAAGTCCTACTTCACCGATTGCAATAGTTTTCACTGAAACTGGCTTGTCGAAGTAAGCAGAAGCAATAGCAAGGGCTACTGCCAAATCACTTGCTGGTTCCGTAACTCTTAAGCCCCCGGCAACATTAACAAAAACATCAAAATCATAGAGGGGCAGACCGCACCTTCGGGTTAAAACTGCAAGCAAAAGTTCCAGCCTCCTTGAGTCAATTCCTTGCGCAATTCTTCTGGGAATTGCCAATTTTGTGGGAACAACTAAAGCTTGAATTTCAACCAAAAGTGGTCGAGTTCCCTGCATTATGGAGGTTACAACACTTCCTGAAACATTTTTGTTCTTTTCCAAAAAAGCCTTATCAATATTTGCCACCGGGATTAACCCTTTATCCTCCATTTCAAAAACTCCAACTTCATCAGTGGGTCCAAATCTGTTTTTGACAGCCCGAAGTATCCTTGTGGTCAGGGTTTTATCTCCCTCAAACCATAAAACAGTATCAACTATGTGCGCAAGTACCGCCGGACCCGCCACAGTCCCCTCCTTGGTGACATGTCCAACCAAAAAAAGCGGAATATTTTTCTCTTTTACCACTTTAAGAAGCCTGAAAGCGCACTCCCGAACCTGCCCCACACTACCCGCCATGCCGGTTAGGTTCCCTGTTGTCATTGTTTGAATTGAATCAACAATTACTGCTGCAGGGTTTTCTATGACCTCGATCACACTATCAACATCCGTATTCTCGAGTAGTTCTATATTCGATTTTTTGACTCCAAGACGGTCCGCACGGACTTTAACTTGGGTTGCCGACTCTTCTCCACAAACATATAAGACATCGCCTAGGTTGTTCGCAAGCTGAGTTAAAAGCGTCGATTTTCCAATTCCGGGCTCACCTGCGATAAGAACCACCTGTCCGGGTACAAGTCCGCCACCCAAAACTCGATCCAGCTCGCTTATCTTAGTAGAAATTCTTTTTGTAGTTGTTTGTTTAATCTCTGAAAGTTTTACGGATGTTGACCCGGCTTTTGTCCCAAAACTTTTAACTTTTGACTTTGAATTTTGAACTTGTGTCTCAACTACTGTCTCAACTAATGAATTCCAAGTTCCGCAGTTGGGACACTTCCCAAGCCAGCCGGTAGATTCATATCCGCACTGCTGACAAACATATTTGGAGTGGAAGGCCATTTGGGGCCATTATACATTCTCTTTCAAACAATTGGCATTGGCTGTAATGTACTCTTCAGGGTTTGAAACATCTTTGGGAAGACTCAAATCAGCAAATCCTTTTGAATCCGGACCCAGACAAGCAATGTTGAGCTTACATTCTTTACAAAACGGCTTTATGGCTTTAGTAGAAACACCTTCCCCAAAAATAATTCTTTCGCCCTTGACTACGTAATCCATAACCGGATTTATACACCCAAGACTTTAAGAAGTCAAAATTTATAGCGCGCGCGTTCCGGTACCTAAATAATTAAGCCTTTTTGCCTGTTTTTCAACAACAGGAGTTTTGACCTCGGAATCAACTCGACTAAGTAACACCCCTTCGTTTTGACCCGGAATAGCGGTGACCACCTTGGGAGCCTCTCCCGGTTTTTCAATATAAGAAATAATTAGAAATCTGTCTTTTGTTAAAACGTACATTGCCTGTTTTCCGCTATCGTCCTCTAATTTTCTTATTGTTTGAACCTCAGCCGGTCTTTTACCGTTTACAATTTCACTCAAGCGCCTGGACCAATCAATAAAACCATCAATCGACATTGACCCGGTATTATGTCCGCTCTTATCCTTATAGGCTTGATATTCAAAATAGTGAATTACCCCGGCGTTATATCCATGACCGGTAATACCCCTGTCACCCGCATGATTTGGTGAGCGCCCCCAAACATCAAACGCGTATTTTAGATTTGGATCATCCCTCCTTGCCGCAAGTTCCTGATCAAAGGCTTTAAGCGATGTCTCCAGCTTAGCCTTCGCAGCAGCAAGCTCGGAAACAACCTTTTCGTAATCTACCCCTCTCTCACC
>JAKAJP010000007.1 GCA_021824915.1 bacterium | reverse complement strand
GAAAGTCATAAAAGAATCTGAATTTATTTTTGCTTGCGTTCCGACTCCAATGTTCGCAGACCATTCGGGAATCGACCTTTCCATAATGGAGAAGACGATTGCTTTTATTGCTCCAAAAATAAAAGGTACAGATAAGATTTTGACTATCAAATCTACAGTTGTCCCGGGGACAACTGCCGGCTTTGCTAAAAAATACCCGGGTGTGAATTTTGCAATGAACCCCGAATTTTTAACTGAGGCAAACGCCCCCTGGGATTTTATGCATCCGGATAGAACCGTAATAGGAGCTTTCTCTCAGCCGGTTTCTGCAAGGTTGGTTGCTCTTTACCAGGGAATTTACGGACCGAATGGCAAGATTTTTCTGACAGACCCAACAACTGCTGAAATGGTTAAGTACATGAGTAATATCTTTTTGGCAACCAAAGTTATGATTGCCAATGAGATGTTTGACCTTTGTAATACCTTGGGAATTAAGTATGAGGAGGTAGCCAAGATGGTAGCTGCGGACCCGAGAATTATGGAAAGCCACTTAAGTGTAACGAGTGTTCGCGGGTTTGGCGGAAAATGTTTTCCCAAAGATACGGTTGCACTTTTGGGACTTGCTAAAAAACTGAAAGTTGAGCTTCCCGTAACCCAAACAATGTGGGAGAGAAACCTTAAAATCAGGAAACTAAGGGATTGGGAAGAAATTAGGGGAGCAGTTAACCACAGCAAAAGAAAGCCTTCAAAGAAAAAGTAGCTTCATTTTGGTATAATCGGTTAGTCTCGGATCCGTCGTTTAACGGCAGGACACAACTCTTATAAAGTTGATGCGATAGTTCGACTCTATCCGGATCCACAAGTTAGAGCTCGATGAGGACCTGTTTTTTGCCCGGTTCGGTAATTTGGGCAAGTTCTAAATATCGCTCCGTAGTTGAAAGCCGTTTGTGACCTGAGACTTGGGAAAGAAGGACTATATCAACCCCATTTTTAAGGTTTTCGACAATAAACGTAGTCCTAAGATCGTTGACGGAATAATTTGGCAGCTCGGCTCTCTGCATATATCTCGCAACCGAAGCCCTGATGTTTCTTACTGCCAAAGGCTTTCCGTTTTTACTTATGAATAGATATGGGGAATCGGATTTGGGACGGATTGTCAGATAAAGGTTTAATGCATCACTTGCCGGTTTATTAAGCGGCACCGTTCTTTCCGGTTGTGTGGCATACGACTCTATTTTTAGAACACCTTCTTTTACATCGGCGGTTTTTAAGCTTGCAACCTCTGATATCCTCAAGCCGGTTTGCAAAATCAGCTCAACAATTGCGGCAATTCGGACATCACTTCGGGAAACATCTCTTAAGGCCCGATATTCAAGTTGACTCATAAATTTGGGGAGAGAGTTTTCAATTTTTGGATGAGCAACAGAGCTCGAAGGATCGTTGGTTAAAACGTTCTCGGTGATTAACCATCTAAAGAAAGTTTTGACTGCATTTAGCTTTCGGCTAACCGATTTCGGAGTGTATTTTTCGGCTAAAAGGGTATCACGGAAGGCGTCCAAATCTGACGAATAAACCTGTTCCGGCAAGACCTTGCTTTTTTTGATTAGAAAATCAATAAGTTGAGTTAAGTCACTTTTATAGGCAAGGATGGTTGCGGGGGATCGGCCGCGAGTTTCAAGTGACTCAATAAACTTGGGTAGGAGATTTTTGAGTGGATCAGCTGCCATGTTATGATAATTCGAGCCTTAATTATAGCCCAAGAAATATAATAGTCAATTATTACAGGATGTCGATTTGAAATGAAGCATAAATTTTCAATTAATTTTGCGGGGGGATTTGGGAAGCTAAAGGGCTACTTAATGCTTGCCATAGCTATTCTCTTGACCCTCTCGATCGTTAGCAATATAGGTAAAATTATTCAGATTCGTGGAGAAGTGGCTCGTGAGCGGGCGAAGATTGAGAAGCAGAAAAAAGAAAATGAAGAGTTGGCGCGGACGGTTGCCGACACTCAAGGCCCAAGTTTTGTCGAAAAAGAGGTTCGTGACAAATTGGGCTTGGTTAAAAAAGGGGAAACAATAGTAGTACTACCCGATGTAGAGACCCTAAGAAGCCTTGCCCCAAAACCTCCGGTTGAGGAAGACGCCTTGCCGGACCCCAACTGGAGAAAATGGCTGAAGCTGTTTTTGTGATATAATTGGCCTTGCTCTCATATATGCGGGGTAGTGTACGGCTGCACGCGAGGCTCATAATCTCGCAGGCCGGGTTCAACTCCCGGCTCCGCAACACAAATAAGTAGCCTGGGGAGGCTGGGTAGCTCAGTCGGTTAGAGCGTGGCATTCATAACGCCAAGGTCGAGAGTTCGATCCTCTCCCCAGCCACAAGTGGTATAATAGAAACTGGCGATGAAGGAGTGGATTGGGACTCCGGAGCCTTGTGAGAACGAGGAGTAAATAAGGTGGCACCACGGTATAACCGTCCTTTAATAAGGGACGGTTTTTTGGTTTAATGAAGATATGAAGAAAAGAATTTTAACCGGTGACAGGCCTACGGGAAGGATGCATTTGGGCCATTATGTTGGGAGCTTGAAGAATAGAGTAAAGCTTCAGGACTCTTATGACCAATTTTTGATAATCGCGGATGTACAGGCTCTTACAGATAATTTTGAGCACCCCGAAAAAGTTAGGGCAAGTATAAAGGAAGTTCTTTTAGACTACTTGGCGGTTGGAATTGATCCTAAGAAATCGACAATTTTCATCCAATCACTAATTCCGGAGATCGCAGAGTTAACGGTTTTTTATTTAGACCTTGTTACTCTTGAGAGAGTTTTAAGAAATCCGACTGTTAAAGATGAAATAAAGCAGAAAGGTTTCGGTCAGAATATTCCAGCCGGCTTTGCTATGTATCCTGTTTCACAAGCGGCAGACATCACAGCTTTTAATGCCGATCTGGTACCGGTTGGGGCAGACCAACTGCCGATGATCGAGCAAACAAGGGAAATTGTCCGAAGGTTTAATTCTCTTTATGGGAAGGTTTTTGTTGAGCCGGATCCATTAATCGGGGAAGTAAAGCGCTTGCCTGGTATAGACGGCAACGCGAAGATGAGTAAGAGTCTTGATAATGCAATCTATCTTTCAGACGGAGAAGACGAACTTAAAAGAAAAGTTATGGGTATGTATACCGACCCAGCAAGGATTCACCCGACCGATCCAGGAAAAATTGAGGGAAATCCAGTTTTTATTTATCACGAGGCGTTTAATCCAAATAAAAAAGAAGTGGAAGATCTAGAAAGGAGATATGAGGAAGGAAGGGTTGGGGACGTCGAAGTTAAAGAGAAGCTTTTTGTCGCACTAAATGAATTTTTGAAGCCAATCAGGGAAAGAAGGTCCGAATTTGCAAAAGAAGGTGCTAGACTCGACAAGATCTTGACTGATGGAACCGCAAGGGCGCGTGAGGTTGCAAAGGAGACAATGAAGCAAGTTCGCAAGGCAATGAAAATAGATTATTAATGTCGGAACTAAGTTTAGCAAGGCACGTTGGGCAAGAAATCCGTTTAACCAAGGCATTTTGGTCATATCTAGAGGATGTGAGTGGTGGAACTATAACTATTGGATTGACAGAAATAAGTTTTACTCCAACCATCCAACGGAGGGATCAACAATGGCGTTTTGCTAAACTAGCTCGAGAAGTGGGTGAGAGTGGGGTTGAGTTAACCAAGATAAAAATA
>JAKAJP010000016.1 GCA_021824915.1 bacterium | reverse complement strand
TCTACGATACAAATTAATTCTTAATACAAACTATTTTCCTATTCTGTAATTTATCGGGCCGGTAAAACAGTGTCCGCGTGGATGCTCAAGAGTTTTAAAAGCCATACAAGCTCCGCCCGTAAGGTCGAATATCCTGCCGGGAATATAGGGACCCCTATCTACAACAGGAAATGTAAACGTCATACCATCCCAGTTGAATGTAACCGGAGTTCCGCACGGCAAAGTTCTGCTGGCAACCCCCTTTAAGTCTTTAGTTAGCTTCAGTCCGCAGGCAGTTCTTTTTCCGTAAAAGTCCGGACCATAAAAAGAAATTTCCGGGTCAAGAATCCAATCAGAAGATGCAGCGGCTTTCACAACAGGCTTTGGTGTTTTTGTTGGCATTGGAGACTCGCTTGGAACAGGAGATTGTGTTGGAATAGGGGGTGGGGAGAACGATTCGGTTGGGGAAACAGTTTCAGTATTGGCCACGAAAACAACGTTTTCTCTTATCGGTGCCTCACTCACCGGCATATTGGGAGAGTTATCACGCAGTTCAAACAATTGTTCCGGTTGTCGATTTGGCACGCTAGGATTAAATGACACTGCTGCCGCCAAGACTAGTCCTGCTAATTTTTTTCCGAAACTTCTTTCTTTATTCATATTTTAGATACTAAATACCTACTAGATGCCTATTATGTAGGTGTGTTTTGTTGGAAATCGCCCTAGAGAGGATGAAAACCACTGTTATTATAACGTATTTTGACAGGCTTTCGCAACAACTGTAAATCCTACTTATTCCCGCTGTGGAAAGTTTTGTGGACGTCATGAAGCTGTTTATTGGTTATATGCGTATAGATTTGGGTGGTTGCGATATTTTTATGTCCGAGCATTTCTTGAACACTTCTGATATCCGCTCCGTTTGTCAGTAAATCGGTTGCAAAAGAGTGACGAAGCGTATGGACGGTTGCGTCAACGGGAATTCTGGCTTTCCTGACATATTTTTTAACCAAACGCTCAACGCTTCGGGCTGTTAGGCGCATTTTTTCTCCTCCGTTTTCTTCATTTACCGCTCCTGAATACCTAATAAACAAGGGTTTAAAGTTATCTTCCCGTTTATCCAAATACCGTTTTATCCAATCGGCCGCCCGATCGGACACAAACACCAGCCTTGATTTTCCACCTTTTCCGATAACTCCAAACTCTCTTCGCTCCAAATTAATCCTGTCTTTGTTTAGTCCGACAAGTTCGGATACGCGAAGTCCGGTTGAAAACAAAAGTTCCATGATTGCTCTGTCTCTTAGTCCTTCTTCCCTAGAGGTATCCGCTTCCATTACCAACCTGTCTACTTGTTCTTTTTCCAAAAATTTCAAACTTTTGCTTTCTGCTTTGGGTAAATCAATTTTTGAAGGTTCCAGGGTTTGATGATCGTTTTTAATTAAAAAACGAAGAAATGAACGAAGGGCGATTATGTAATAGTTTTGAGTAATTCTTTTTAAAGTCAACCCTTTGTCATCGGCTTTATTTGCTAAAAAGACGCGATATCTTCTGACAGTTGCCAAATCTAAATCTTTAATTTCTTTTGCGCCTTGGGTAGAGAAGAACCATTGATTAAAAGTTTCAAGATAATGTCTGTAGTCTCTGATTGTAAGCTTTGAGCAGTTTTTTTCAATCTCTAGATATTCTAAGAACTCATCAATTAATCCGGCAAGGGCAGTTTTTTCTTCCATATCCTAATTATATTTTGCGACGCGAAAGTCTAAATGTCAACATATCCTATAATAGTTGCGTGCGTGGGTGATATTTGATATAATTTTTCAATGCATAGGTTTGAAAGAGAACTTTATAAAACTACTCTTGAGGAATTAAGTCCATCCTTTCAAGATCTTGTCAGAGATCAAATCCTTTCCGGCATTGAGGACACGTTTGATTTGATTAAAGATCAATCCGGAGGAGGAGTTTTAGCCCAGTGGGATATACTTTTACAAGCAGATCCGAGAATAATTGGATTTAAAACAAAAAATCGGACAACATTAATTCCTTATTTAGATTCAGATTTAGACTTAGATCAAGGCATTATTAACCTTTTGGCAGAACATATCGATCCCAACTTTGAACCCGAAGGAACAAATAAAGATATTTTTGTTAACGATGCTGATGCCTTAGACGACCTTCCGGATAGTCTTCGCGAGTATTGGGGAAAAAGCTTAATGACCTATACTGTTTCGTACAGACTTAAATCAAGGCCGGATACAAAAAAGTATCTTAGACGAATTTCTTATTGCACGGGCTCACCGCACTCACTAAGAGCGATTGCAGAAAGATGGATTATTGACGAAGAAGATTCTAGCCCCATCGGTCTTAACAGTCAATTTAAAGATCTTATTGCGGTAGAACCAGTAAGAGAACAACCAATTGAAATCAACAGCGGACTATTAATTCCTTCTAAAGATTATGTGTTTAGCAGGAATTGACAGGAAATATTTGAAATGTTAATCTAATTATATGAACATAGACTCACTTGAAAGAAATCCTTCCCAGGCACGTCCCAAAGAGAAAACAAAAGTAGGAAGACAGACTGCTAAAGTGCAGCGAAGACCAATGGCTGTACAAAGCGGTTGGAAAGCATCGCTTGAGAGACTCGTAAAAAAAGCAGCGGTACCGGTTGCAAAATTTGGAATAGCCGTAGGTTTGATTACGGGAGGCGCACATCACTATGATAAAAATCTTGGGGGCGGGGTAGGCGAAATTGCAGATTCGGTAGGCAGTACAGCTGTTGAAGTAGTTACGGATAACGTCATCAAGCCTGCGGTAGATATCGTTGCCGAAGGAGTTGGGCAGGTAAACGAATACGTTAAGGGAATAAGCAGAGACTACAAACCTACTAGTTTTTATACAGGAGACGGAACCTTTAATTTCTCTAATGCTATATTTACTACCTCAAAAGGTGAACCATCGGGCCCGTCTATGCCAAACGGTTTTGATAGAAATAATATTATAGCGCTTAACGGACAACCGATTAACGCTGCCGTTGTTCAAAATGGCTTACAACTGGAACTTCCAGCGTTTTCTCATGACGGTTTAAGTGGAGTTGATTATCTCGAATTTAGAGCTGCTACCAGTTTATTTTCCGGAGAGATTACTTTATTTGTTAACCCGAGAAACCCACAGTATGGAGATGCAAGAGTTCTAACCCTTAAACCGGGAGGCAGAATTCAAGATATCGCTTACGATCCAGAAGGAAATCCCATAATAACACTTGGCAGTAAAAGATTGTCTCTCTCTGAAATCAACGTTGTAAAACCGGTAACACCACAATCTCCGATAACCCCATAGTTTGATTTGGCTTGCACAAAGGTGTATAATCTGTTTCCTATGGCTATGTCAGCTGCTGAAAGACGTGAATCACCTTATGTACCGCCTGTTGAAAACAGGAGTACTTTTGCTGTTAGAATTGGAAGGCTTTTCCCTCCCACAAGTGATGAGCATAGAAGGACAATGATGACCTATGACAAGGTTAAAGCGGCGTGCCACGGAGGCTTCAGAATTGGCTTGGAAAGATCATTTGAACACCCCAGAAGGGCAACTATTATTGCTATTGACGAGCTTGGAATAACAGATCCTGACATAATTGACGCTCTCTTGCTCCACGATACAGGAGAAGACACTAATCTGCTGGGCCCGTCGGATAACCTTAGAAATTCAGAGTGGCGTGAAATAGCCCATTGGAGACTGGTACACGATTGGAACGAAAGAGTTGCGGAAATGGTATTGGCAGTTACAAGACCACTCCCGGACGGAATTGAAGTAAAGACGAAAGAACAAGAAGAAGAAATGTACCAAGAACAGTTAAGAAATGCGTCTTTTGAAGCCCTTATAGTTAAAATGCCCGACAGCCTTCATAACCTTAGAACAC
>JAKAJP010000018.1 GCA_021824915.1 bacterium | reverse complement strand
CATTTCCGGCAAAAAAGCTGTTGAGATAAAGGCCATTAATAGAAAAACTGAACAAAGAATCAAACTCCCGTTAAAACCAATTAGATCAAGAAGAATTCCCGCTGTTCCAAAGCCAAGAACAAGCGAAGCCTGTTGAGTTATAAAAAAAAGTGAATTAGCATGAGGAAAAAGATTTTTTGAAACTACCGAAGGCAAAGACGAAGATTCAGCCGGTACATAAAATTGATTAAAAAGTGAATAGAGTACAACGACAAAATAAAGAATAAAGATTGAGGATTGATGAGCTAAAATATATCCGAAAACCGTAAGCGCCTGCAATAAATTGGTTATCATCAACATTTTTCTTCTACTCACCAAATCGGTAGACGCAGCTCCAATCGGGCCAAAAAAGATGGCGGGAAGAGCATAGGCTACCCAAAGAAGGGAAGTGGCAATAGTAGAACCGGTTACTGTAAAGAGTCTAGTCAAAAGTAAAAAATTCATTATGTTTATTGTCAACTGAGACAATATCTGTGAGCTCCACAAATACAAAAAATTCTGTTTTGAAAGCACTAATTTGAAATCTTTCATTCTTTTTATTTTGCCAACTGCGGTTTGTAGCCGGTTATCTTTTGATAAGTTTTACCTAGTTCAAAAAGTATTGGCTCGGAAAATCTTGACCCCAAAAGCTGAAATCCCAATGGCAACCCTTTGGCGTCGAAACCGGATGGAATGGCAATTCCCGGAATCCCGGCAAGGTTTGCCGAGGAAGTAAATATATCCGCCAAATACATTTGCAGGGGATCGGCGGCTTTCTCACCAAGTTTGAATGCGGACGTAGGCATAACCGGGGCGATTATTGCATCAACTTTCTGAAATGCCTGATCAAAATCTTTAATAAGAAGAGATCTCACCTTTTGCGCTTTCAAATAATATGCATCGTAATAACCCGCGGAAAGTACATAAGTACCAAGCATTATTCGCCTTACAGCTTCTTCACCAAAGCTTTCCCTTCCGTTTCCATACCTTATCCCGTCGTACCTTCCAAGGTTTGAGGAAACTTCGGCCGGCTGAACTATATAATAAACATCAATCGAATATTTTGTATGTGGTAGAGATATGTCAACCAGTTCAACTCCGCTCCTCTTAAAAACTTGAATTGCCTGTAACACGGATTTTTCAACTTCTTTATCAATTCCTTCGATAAAATATTCTTTGGGAACTCCTATCTTCATTTTAGATTTCGGCTTAAAAGATTGGAGCTCTTTAACCGTGGAATCAAAACCATCGGGTCCTTTTATAAAATTAAAGATTTTTTCGACATCCTCAACTGTGTGTGCAAAACATCCAGGGCTATCAAGCGATGAGGCCATGGCAATAATTCCATATCTGGATACGGCACCGTATGTAGGTTTTAATCCGACAACGCCGCAAAAATTTGCAGGATTTCTAATTGAACCGCCTGTATCCGTACCTGTAGATACTAAAGATAGCCCTGCAGCAACTGCTGCAGCAGAACCGCTACTGGAACCCCCGGACACATAATCTTTATTCCAGGGGTTTTTTGTAGGGCCAAAGTCACTATTTTCACCGCTCGCTCCGTGTGCCCAGGCATCACAATTTGCTTTTCCGATCATAATTGCACCGGCTTCTTCCATACGAGATACCACGGTGGCTGAATATTCAGGAACAAACGATTCCAAGACCTTGGAAGCGGCAGTTGTTTTTATTCCCTTAGTTAAAAAAAGGTCTTTATGAGCCACCACAACACCGGCAAGCGATTTACTAAGATCAAGGTTTTTTGCCTGCCCGAAGGCTCTTTCTTCGGAAATAGTGATAAAAGCATTCAGGTCGCGATTTGCATTGATCCTTTCAAGGTATTCACTTACAAGCTCTTCTATCGAAAACTCTTTTTTGGAAAGACTCGCTCTAACGCCCTCTATTGTTAATGGGATATTCACTTATCACTCCTCTCGCTCAATATAGCGCCCACCTTAAAATAACCGTTATAGATTTTGTCAGTCCCACTCAGTGCCTGATCCTGGCTTAGACAATTCTTGTTGTCAATTTCGTCTAAACGATAGACGTCTTCTAATCCCGTGGTTTGATTTGTTGGTTGAATATTTTTTGTATCAACCTCAGAGAGTTCACTTATATAATCCAATACCACCGAAAGTTGCTTTAGATATTTTTCAGTTTCAGTTTTCGAAAGGTTCAACTTTGCTAACTTTGCGACATGCTCCACGTCTTTTTTGGTGAGCTTCTGCATACCATAAATATACCCGAATCAGACCATTTTTTGAAGTGCTTTGATACGCTCAAGAATTGGTGGATGAGTGTTAAATAAGTTTGCGAGCCAACCAACGCTTCCATGACCTTGCCCCTTAAAAGGATTGACTATATAAAGATGTGCTGTAGCTTTATTTGCCGCCTCCAAAGGTTCCTCGTCAGCAGATATTTTTTTAAGTGCACTAATCAAACCTTCCGGCTGCCTTGTCTGGGTAACAGATCCGGCATCTGCCATAAATTCACGCCGACGCGAAATTGCCAACTGAATAAGGGTGGCAATAATCGGAGAAAGAATCGCAAATACAATACCAAGAATCATAAAAATTGACCCGGAGTTGTCACGATCGTTATCTCTATTTCTTCCTCCCCACCAAAGGCTTCGTAAAAACCAGTCACCTAAAAGGGCTACTAGTCCCACCATTACAGCAACGACCGACATGAGCCTAGTATCGTAATTCATTATGTGTGTCATTTCATGGGCAACAACGCCTTCAAGTTCTGTTCGATTTAATTTTGAAAGGAGGCCTGTCGTTACACAAATAACAGCATGTTCCAAATCACGCCCGGTTGCAAAAGCGTTGGGAGCACTATCTTCAATGACAAAAAGGGTGGGTTTATGAATTCCTGCTCCAATTGCAAGATTTTCAGCCACCTGGTTAAAAAGTTTATCCTCATCTTTTCTGGCCCGTCTTGCTCCGCTAATTCCTAAGACTATCTTATCCGAATAATAATAACTGACAAAGCTTGAGACGCCAGAAATAATCAGTGCCATTCCAAAATATCCAAAACCTCCGGGTTGATAGCCTAAATAAATGCCGAGGGCATTTGTTAAAACATAGCTGGCAACAAAAACAAAGGCGATGAAAGACACAACCACAACCGCGCTTTTTATTTTATTTGCGGATTGAACCTCATATATATTTTTCATAGCTTTTCATCTTTAGCAACCATCAGGTCTTTTGGTTTAATTGCAAAAATACTTAGGCACGCGAGATAAACGAATATTATCATCAGATAAACAAAATTTATATTTATTCCCACGAGTATTCCGGTAAACAAATTCAACGGTACATCAAAAACCCCCCGCAAAAAGTTAAAAATTGAATTTGTGGTTGCCCTATTAAACGACTCTATCCTCAAATTTATCTGATGAACAAATATCGGATCCCTGGCACTTCCAAAAGTCAACGGAAACCAAGCAAGGATGTAAAGTACCCATTTATCCTTAAAAATTAAAAAACCCACTATTGCCAAAAGACTCAAAATGATGGGTGTGTATAAAAAGTTCATCAAGCCAAATGTATTTTTGACCCTTTCAGAAAACCAAAGTAGGCTAAAAATCCCAATTTGCATCACCGCGTAAAGGTATCCTAGTTCTACTACACTAATTCCGGCCACCTTAAGGACCGGCTGATATATCCTCCAAAAAAGCAGACATCCGATGTAAAAAAGAACCTTATTAAACGCCAACTTTCTGGCAACTCCGTCTTTTCTAAAAACTTCAAGACTCTTCCCAAAAATTTGAATCGGGCTTTGTCTGCCTTCGTAATTCCTCTTAGGCTCAACCAAAAATAAAGAAACTATCAGAGATATACTACTGAAAAAAAGATCGATAAATAGCAGTGTGTGAAATTGTAGAATTGTTAAATCTTTGGCAATGAATGCTGCAATAAGCGGCATAAATATCTTTGCAAACTGAGCGGAAGAGAAATACTTTCCCGAAACACGAACCATTGCAGATTCTTCTCCCGCCTCTTTTAAGCTGTCGTAAATAAATGCCGAGTCAATTCCGGAAAAACAAGAAAACGCTGTCGATTGAAGTATAACTGCAAGAGCAAAACCCAAAAACGAGTGAGAAATTAGAAAAATTATTATGCCGGATATATAGAGCAATACTCCCAGTGTCAGAGTTCTTTTCCTGCCTACTACATCTGCCAAATATCCTGTCGGAATTTCAAAAATGAGGCTTGTCAGAGACCAAACCATCCCCAAATAGAAAACCTGCGACAAACTTAGACCGTAAGCAAGATAAAAGAAAGTTAATACGACATTAAGAGGCTTCGTTTCTATAAAAAGCCTTGTCCAAAAGATAAGTCGCTTGTTACGTCTTAAAAGTTTGACTCTAGTTTCATCCATTTCAGAGGTTGACCTTAGGAGTTTTCATTTCCTCACTAGAAACCTTAAATGCATCCCCTTCCTCCTCTGTTTCAAGTCCTTTTAGGGCTTTAAACTTAAACACGCCGGCGACCAAACTGCTTGGGAATGTAACTCTTTTAACATTGTAGTCAGCAGTCAAATCAATCAAAAGACGCCTGGCATACATTACCTTATCACTTGTATCCCTAAGTTCATCCATCAAATTCGTAACAACTTCCGCTCCTTTAATTTCAGGGTTACTTTCAACTACAACCTGAATCTTGGGTAGAACTTCTGAAAGTTTTTTCCCGGCGTCAGCCATCCGCTTTAAGTCTCCGCTCTTTGCCGCTTCGGTGACTGACTTTCTGACACTTGCCAATTCGTCAAAAATTCCTTTTTCGTGTTTCAAATACCCTTTGACTGATGCTTCAAGATTTGGAATAAGATCGGCCTGCCTTTTTAATTGATTCCCAATTTCCTGAATTGCAGCACCAACTCTGGTCGCACTTGTTACAAAAAAATTATAAGTGGAAATTAACCAAAGAACTAAAATTCCAAGAACAATAACTACAAAATAAAACATAATTTATTCACCTTCTTTCACAAACGTCTCGAATTCACTCAATTTCAGAGTATTGATTATATCATTTTTCTTAGCCCATCCGCGCCGTGCAACCGAAACACCAAATATCATATTATTCATTCCGTCAACATGATGCGCATCCGTTCCAAGAGTAAGTTTCACACCAAGTTTGACTGCTTCATGGACTAAATTATCAGGGAGATCAAGTCTCATCGGGTCAGCATTAACTTCTATCCACTTCTTTTTCCTCAAACAAAAATCGAAGATTTCTGGCCAATTAAGTTCTACTCCTTCTCGCTCATTTAATTTTCTGGCAGTCGGATGTGCAAAAATCTTTGCCTTTGGATATGAAAGCGCTTCAAGCACACGCTTAGTCATTGACTTGCGGTCAAGCTGAAATGAGGAATGAATAGAAACCAAAACAAAATCGGTTAATTCCAAAGCCTTTTCAGAAACCGGTATTCGTCCGTCGGGCAAAATATCAACCTCAAGGCTATTGAACACTTTTTTTACGCTAAAATTATTTTTGGATTTAAGTGAGTAATTAAGTTGTTCTACATTCTCTTTTTTCCTTTTCAGGATTTCGGTGACCTCATTATCGTTATGGCCGGATTGGGAAGGGTTATGCTCTGTAAATGCCATGTATTCGTATTTCAACTCGTTCCCTTTTTCTATCAGTTCTTCCATTGAGCTCTCTCCAAGATCGTGGCTTGTTTCAATATCAAAACTCGAGTGTATTTGAAGATCGCTTTTTATATCGCCAAGCTCCACCAACTTGGGTAAATTCCCTTCCCTTGCCGCCTCAATCTCACCCTCATCCTCACGTAATTCCGGCGGAATATACGTAAGACCCAAGTACCTGTAAAAGTCAGTTTCGTTCGAAAATTTAACAACCTTACCTGTTTTTACGTTCTTGATGCCACGCTCGGATAAACTTAGACCCTTTTTGAGAGCATATTCCCTTAGAGCAATGTTATGATGTTTTGAACCCGTAAAATGCTGCAAAAGTGAGCCATAACTTTCTGATGGAAGTGCCATCAGGTCCACTTGAAGATTTCCGGGAACAATAATCGAGGAACTTACCGGACCTTTTTCTATAACCTTTTGTCTATCGGGATATTTAGCAAAATGGTCTAAAACTTCACTGGGCTTATCGGTTCCCACTGAAATATCAATGTCACCTATCGTAGAAGCCTGCCTACGAAGGCTTCCCAGAGTATCAATTTGCTTAATATTAGGGTCTTTCTTCATCCACTCTATAATCAAACCAGCCACTGTTGCTGCGTACGGTAAAAGATGTCTCTTTCCTTTCTTTTCACGCTCGGCAACCTCCTTAAGTTTCTCATCCACTTCTTTTTTCATACCATTTTTCATCATTTTCATGGCAGTTTTGATTCCAATGCCCGGAAGCTCCGTTAATTTGAATGCTTCAAATGGAATCCCAGCCATAATTTCATCAAAATGTTTTGATTTGCCGGTGCGGAAAAGCTCATCCAAATGTTCCGCAATGCTTGGGCCCACACCCGGAACATCCGTTAGTTTTCCTTCATCCCACAAATCCTTAAGTTCGCTGCTGGCATGTTCCACCGCATCGGCGGCCCGTTCGTACGCAGTAATTTTGAAGAAGTTCTTCTTTTCGTCTTTAAGTTTATAAGCGGAGGCAACATTTCTAAGAAGTTCGGCGATCTGGAGATTTGTCATACTTTTTGATACCTTCACGGCTATTTAATCTTAACACAATTTGGTATAATCTATGCCTGCGGGGGGTTGTAGCTCAGTTGGCTAGAGCGCTTCCCTGTCACGGAAGAGGTCGCGAGTCCGAGTCTCGTCAACCCCGCAAAATGCCTGGCGAAACAGAAAAAAAGAGCGGATTTTCATCCACAGAACGGATGATAATGGAGGGTCTTGTCCACAGAATCATGGCTCAGGCAAGCGAAGGTAATGTTGATCTCCCAATCCTCAAAGTAGCTCAACAAATAAAAACAGATGCCGAAAGTTCTCTTGATAAAAGCAACCATCGAAACGATGAGTTCTTCATCGCTATTGATCGCATAATTGGTTTTATAGAAGAAAATCCTGACAAATCAATTCTAGATTTGTTCAGAGAAAATAAAAAGAAAAAATAATTTCCTCTTGACTTAGTTCTTCACCTAATATAAATTGTGCCAATCAAACTTCTGCCCTTAGACGCGGGGTGAATAAATTTGAATTTTGACCTAAAAAAACTTCTAAAAACCATTAAGTTAAACGAGGGAAACATAAGTATGATTTTAGGGGCTTTGGTGATTGTTGTCGTCGGAATAGTTGTTGTTAATTATTTCAAAAGCAAAGGCGGATCTATTACCACTTCAGGTGGTGAAAATGCAACAATATCCGGAAAAATTCACACTGTTAGTAAAGGCGAGACTCTTTGGTCGATTTCCGAAGATGCATTCGGTTCAGGATATAACTGGGTAGATTTGTATAGCGCCAATAAATTAACCAGCGATAAAATCGAGGTTGGGCAAAAGTTAACAATCCCGGATGTTTCACCTAAACAACCAACATCAACTAAGGAATCCTTAAGCACCGTCGAAACACAAAATGCAATTAGCGGTACAACTTACACTGTAGTAAAAGGAGACAGTCTCTGGAAAATTGCAGTTAGAGCTTATGGTGACGGATACAAATGGGTTAGTATAGCCAGAGCGAACAAACTTGGGAATCCAAATCTGATTCACTCCGGAAACGTTCTAACCCTGCCACGTTAAATGGTATAATTATCCCGCCCAATCAGGCGGGATTAGTACACCGGTAGTATGCTACCTTCCCAAGGTAGAGAAGCCAGTTCGATTCTGGTATCCCGCTCCGGAGTAATTAGTTATCCTTTACTTCTTTCTTAAGCAAGTCGAGCATGTTCTTTTTACTTTCCTCTATACTCATTCCCCACTTTTCGGCCATGTGTTTAATATCGTCTTCGGTTAAACTACCTCCACCTTCAGAAACCTTGCCTTTACCCATCGGGTCATTTGGTATTCCGCAGCCGCAATTGTAACAAATAGTAATCACCTCCAATCCTCTTAGTGCTATTATATTAACATGAAGTTAAAACTGGTTAAAAAAGATTTGGAAGCAGTAGGTACCAAATCTTTTTTTTGGGAACCGGAAAATCAAGTCTCGTACCTCCCCGGTCAATACTATTATTTCACACTACCTGAATTAAAATATCCTGATCCAAGGGGAGCAACAAGGCACTTCACAATCTCATCTTCCCCCACGGAAGGAAATATATTAAGGTTTACCACCAAAATCCGTGAGGAGTCCGGTTTCAAAAAAACCGTTGACGAGCTTGAAATTGGAAGCGTAATAGAAGGAGAAGGCCCCAATGGCACTTTTATTCTGGATGACAAGGATATGGGCCCTCATATTTTTATCGCCGGCGGAATTGGCATTACACCTTTTAGAAGTATGATTAAAAACGTGTGCGACAAAAATTTGATGACGGAAATTTGCCTCATCTATTCAAACTCAACACCTGAGGAAATTACATTCAGAAAAGAGTTAGAAGTTTTATCACTATCCCACAAGAATATAAAAGTAGATTTCACGGTTAGCCATCCGGAAGAAAGTGCGGAAAAATGGGACGGAAACATCGGCAGAATTGATGAAAATCTAATCAAAAATCTAGTGCCGGATATCGCCAAACCCACATGGTGGATTTGTGGTCCTCCGCCAATGATAGACGGGGTGGAAGCGGTTTTGGGAAAATTAAACATCTCCACCGGTCGAGTAAAAACCGAAAAATTCACTGGTTATTAGCTTCAGGTGTATAATTCAGATTGCGAGTGCCGATGTAGCTCAGTTGGCAGAGCGAGGCTTTCGTAAAGCTTAGGTCGGTGGTTCGATTCCACCCATCGGCTCCAAAGTATGGCATATTCCAGATTGGCGTCCGTCGAAGAAAGGCGTAATACAAGAAACGCGATTCTTTTAGTGATCCTGACAATTATTGTCGGTCTCGTGCTTTTCTTTTTCGGAGTGCCGATCTTGGGAAAATTTACAACATTTGTGGCAAGTCTTAAAAAGACTAAGTCTGTAAGCTCACAGCTAAATGACACAACCCCGCCCGCACCTCCGCAGTTTGATACATTTTCTGAATTTACAAACAAAAACAAAATCACTTTAACAGGGCGAGCAGAACCCGGTTCTACGGTCAAGATTACATTCAACGGCCAATCACAAGAAACCCAGACAAACTCAACTAACGGAAATTTCTCATTCGACGAAAATTTAGTTAACGGCGAAAACGATTTCTTGGGAACCGCCAAAGACACCGCCGGGAACGAAAGCCAGCCTACAAAAACATACAAAATATATTTCAATAACAAACCACCCTCACTAAATATAAATAGCCCTAGTGATGGTGCACAATTCTTTGGAACCAACCAAAGACAGGTCACCATCGACGGAAAGACTGACGTAAATGTGCAGGTCACAATAAATGACAGAATAGTGTTTGTAGAAGATGATGGAAGTTTTCAGTTTACAACTACGCTCAGCGAGGGACAAAATAAATTTGCAATCAAGGCCACAGATCAGGCGGGTAACTCCTCAGAAAAAGACATCACGCTTTCATTTTCGCCTTAAGCTTAAGCGGATAGGAAGAAATTAAAATCATCACGTACCCCAAAACCCAAGAATAAAAGAAAGAGTTGGCAAAAAGGCTATGTATGAGTAGGGCAGTTAATAGAGACTTCACTAATACATAGTGAGCGCTTAAACGCAAAAGATTATAGAGAAACCATATAAACGTAGTTAAACCTGCCACCCCCGTGGTAGCTAGTATAAACATCAAACTTGCATCGGAGCCGGAGCAAGCGTGCGATTGTAAATTAAGAAAACCGAGCGACTCAACACGAGCCAAGCATAAATTATCATATCCAACACCAAAAATTGGAGATTTCCCAAAAATCGCTAACGTTTCTTTATAATTGTCAATTCTGGCAATAGCAGAAAATTCCCTCGTTATTCTAAGTATGGTATTACCGGATGTGGGTAAAAGAAAAATCAATATCAGAAAGGCAACTATAATTGCCGCAAAATATCTCAGATTTTTTAGTTGAGCGAAAATAACTAACAATCCACCAAAAAGCGCCAAGTAACTCGCTCTCGAATATGTAAATGCAAGAGAGATCAGTAAAAACCCGGATAGGCCCAAGTAAATTCTCTCTTTAGTCTCAAAAAACAAAAAGATGGACGTCAATAAACCGAAAACAATTACTATACCCAAAAAGCCCGGATCCAAAAACGTACCCACCAATCTAAATAAATGATCGTCCCAGCCCCAGATGGTAAAAGGCTTAATCGAAGGAATTGCGAAGTATTGGATCCATCCAAATAATGCAGATACAACCGAAATAGTTATAAGCGATCCGACCAAAAATCTGCGGTTTGGTAGACTCCTCCGCGAAAAATTCCAAACATAAATTAAAAAATAGGAATAAGCCACAAATCGAAATAAATAGAGAAGACCATATAAAACCTCGGGTTTCTTAAATACAAATACGGAAAATACCCAGGAAAAAGCTGCAATGAAAATAAACGCACTAAAATACCTAAAAATATCCGGTTTTTTGTATTTCTTAAAAATTGCGTAGATGGCCCCCAAAGCCGCAATAACATCAATCGGTTGTAGGATTCCAATTCGGATTATTTGTCCAAATGGAAACAAAACCAAAAAAAGAAATATCCAGATGCTGTCTAAATTTAACTTTTTTGAAAAGTCCATTGTTTGCTCCAAGCTAAAAAAGAATGAAACGACTGCAAAATAGAGAAAACTACACCCCTGCCATTAATTACGCTCTCAACAAACTTGAATTTGGGATAAAAAATAACTTTGAAAAAATTCGCTCTTTTTCCTTCCGCCGTGTTTGCTTCCGCGTGCAAAGTTGAATAATAATTGATCTTGGAAATATATTCTTTCAAATTTTTAGCAGTTTCATGAATAATAGGATTTCTGAGTTCTCCGATTTTTCCTCTAATCATCCAAACCTCATGCACGCTCCTATGCCAGCGGCCAGCACCCCTCTCTCCCAAACGAACCATCCTATCAATTCCTATAAACTTTCCAAGAAAGTAGTTTTTTCTTTTTACATAAAATCCGGAGTATCCGGTTAAGTCCAGTGTCGAAAGCTCATTACGAAGCCCCTCAGTAACTATTTCATCCGAATCGACAAAAAACAACCAGTCAGACTTCGAGTCATCAAGGATTTTGTTGCGCGCTAAAGCAAAATCTTTAATTCCCGGCTCTTTCAGAGTCACAAATTTAATTTCATTTTTCAACTTCGACATTTCCGTTATTCTCAACTATTTTATAAACATTTGTAGAATTTTCTACCAAATATCCACCTTTCCACAAAATAAGATATTCATAATTTTGTGAGTATTGCTCGGGAAAATAATCATACTGCCCGCTTCGCTCGATAGATAACTTTTTTCCATTTGCATCGGAGACAATAAAATTCGCAGCCTCAAGTTGCTTTTGATAAGCCACAAAACCACCAACAATTCCGGAGCTAAAGTAACCGGAAAAATTTAGAGCAAAAATCAAAACGGGTAGCAAAATTCCCAGTTTGATTTTAGAAATGAAAATTGCGTAAAAAATTGGAACAAGGGTAAAAATTGGTAAAAAATAGTGGACCGGAGAACCACCATGCAATATATTTGCTGTCAGAACCAAACCCAGAGATGATATTAAATAAAACGATAGAAAATCTTTTTTGAGGTTTCTCCTATTTAACCAGACATAATATCCAAAAAGTAAAATAAAAACCACAAACCCCAAAATCCAGAATCGGGAATCCCAAAATAAACTTCTACCAAAAAATTCAGATAAAGAAGTAAATGTGCCCACCGGATTTTTATCGGCAATATTCAAGGTTCTATATGGCAACCAAAGGATTAAATTTTTGTCCGGCCAAAGCAAAGTAACGTTGGGTAGAATAGTTCCTGCGGCAAACTTCAACCAGTCCTTAAAGGAATAAATGTTTTTCTTTATCCAAAACATCAAAATTATGACTCCGATGATGGGGATTTGACTAAAATGAAAGCTAAACATAAACCCAAAAACAAGTCCCAGCCAAAAAACCCATTTCTTTTTTTCATTCCAAACTAAATAGGATAGGTACATAAAAACCGGCATCAAAATAAAAAAGAAAACATGAAGCTTTGAAAGCCTTGTTTGCCAAACTAAAAGTGGAGATATTGCCTCAAAGAACGTCGAAATAAAAGCGGTTTTCTGATCCACTATTTTTTTGACAACAGCGTAGTTAAGAATTAAACCCAAAATCGATACCCCCAAGGCAGTCCAAAAAAGAATAAAAGGGTCTCCCTTAAAAATTGCAAATATGGGCATCATAATCCAATAGTAAAAAGGGCCATACGAAAGCCATTCGTGGGAAGTTGTTAGACCGGCAAGTGGCAACCGGCCAGCAAGAAAATTACTCCTCAAATAAATTAGTTCTCTGCCAAGTTCGCCTTCAAAGCCGTAACTTGCGTTTATTCCAAAAACTCGCAGGAAGACTCCAACTGCTAAAACGGCAAGAAGCAGTAAAAAACTATACTTTCTCATCATTAAAAATCCTTTTCAAATTGATGAATATGACAGGCATGGAAGCAAAAGCACCTACGATTGTAGAATAACCAACCCCCACAATACCGTATTTGTAAACCAATGGCAAAATAGCTATCGAAATCCCAATTATCCCAAAAAGCTCGGAATACATCACAATATCCTGCCTTTTTAGCGAAAGAAATAATCCATAAGACGAATTGACTATTGCCTTAAAGATGCCAAAAATTGCCAAGACTTTTAGGACGGGTTCAGCATCGAGCCATCCTGCCCCAAGAAAAATAAGAATTAAGGGGCGGGCAAACAAAAGTAATATTATTCCAAACGGCAAAGATAAACCGATTATGGTAATGAAAGTTTTGGTGAAAGCCCTCTTAAGCCGCTCACGGTCATTGCCAATCTGGACATAGACAGGGAATGTCACTTTGTTAAAAACTTCACCCACCTGGGAGACCGGAAGTGTAGAAATTCGGTATGCCTGCTGATAAAGACCCAACGAACTTGCACCCAAAATCCTACCAACCACAATATTGTCTATATTTTGAAAAAAATAACTGAATGTGCCTGCTCCCGTAATCCATTTGCCACGATTAATAACTCTTTTAACTTTCTGCCAGTCAAATTCAATCGTGGGCCTTTTAAAAATTAAAAACGAAACAACAACTTCTACGATAGCAGCCAAAAGCATACTAAAAACCATAGAAGACTCTGACTTAGTTAGAAACCCCAAAATCACGGCGAAAGCGGCGTCAATAAAATATAAACTGCCCTTAAATCCAAATTCTTTCGCAAACTGAAGATTTTTTTGAAAACTAACCTCCATCGGATTTATAAAACCGCGGACTAGGGCCACTCCGGCGACAATCCAAAGTAAAAATAAGGCCTGAGGCATTTTGAAAAAAGAAACGACAAACGGCGCCGTAATCAAGATAGTCGCGGCAATCAAAAATCCTCTAAAGATAGAAACAGCCCAAGCAGAATTCAAATATAATTCGGTGTCGTCTTTTTCCTGAATCAAAAAAACATTTATACCTGTCTCTGTCAATACTTCCAAAAAACCCAAAACCAAGAGAGCTATGCCATAAACCCCGAACTGAGCAGGAGTCAAAATTCTGGCCAACACTGCAACTTTAAGAACAGCAATGCCAACCATAAAAGCCTGAAGACCACCCATGTAGCCTATTCCTTTTAACGTGTCCTTAAAATATCCCATTTACAAATCCAATTATAACGCCAAAATCGCTCGTTATCTGAAGAATTGGGCCGAAAATGGCCACACCACCCTACCTAAAATCCAAATAAACTTTACGAAATGACCAAGCCAGGTAAAGCAAAAATAAAATTACCAAGATAGGGAATAGGGGAGAATATTTAATCGAAACCACCAATAAAACGATTCCAAGCAAATATCTAAGTACGATTAATAAAGCCTTGATATTGTGCGACATAACGCCTTTTCCTGGAAATAACCAAACTTTTGATTTTGCATCCCACTCGGCATAACTTCTTATTTTGTTAAAAAAACCTTCTAAATCCTGTGGTACCCCCCACTCTACTATTGCATTTTTCACGCGAGCGTATCTCATGCCTAATTTGAGCGCGTGAAAATTAAAATATGTATCCTCGGCAGAATTTTGATTCTCTTTAGGAAAACCACCAACCTGCTCCCAAGCTTCTTTCCTAAATGCAATCGAGCGTGTGGACGGAAGAAAATTTATATCAAAATCTGAAGGCATAACTCCCAAAAACACGCCTATTGCCTTCTGAAAGTTGGAATCGTCCTTCATTTTGTAAAAGCCGGCTGAAATGTCTATCTGTTTATGGATAAACGGTTCTGTAATGTTTTTAAGCCAGTCCCGCTCTGCCACACAGTCGGCGTCGGTCATCGCAATAACATCTCCACGGGCAATTTCGCAAGCCAGATTTCTTCCTCTGGCCCTCGAGCATTTCTCAATTAAAAGCTTAATTCTAGCGTCTTTTTTCTGATAGTGCCTTATTATCTCAATAGTTCTATCTTTCGAACCACCATCAACAATCACTATCTCATCAGCTTTTTTTGATTGGGCCAAAAGCGAATCAAGAAGCTTACCGACCGAACCCTCCTCATTTAGCACTGTTATACAAATCGAGATATTCATTTGCCACCTTGTCCCACGTTTGGGATCTTGCCCATTCTCTAAGCTTTTTCCCCTTCAGTTTATAAAACGGCGACATTTTCCAATAATCTTCCTTGACTTTATTGTTCCAGAATAATTTTAACTCACAACCGGCATTCAACGCTTCAAGAGCAGCCAAATACCCACCCGGTACACAATATTTTGCCTTTTTATAAAAGGGTGTGGGGTCTGTGAAACCATGGACAACTCCATACTTCTCACATTCTTTCCTCAAAACCCCATCACCAACAAAATCCGCCCGTTTATTCTCTATTTCCAACCATTTCAGAAACTCAACCAAACCGGTATCTTCTGCAAACCTGCCGACAAAGACTATTTTAGAACCCTCCATATAAAATTTTACTATCTTTAATTCCGTAATATTTCATCACATAATCTCCAACTACAAAAGTCCCACAGGCAAGTTTTGTGGCAAGCTTTCTTAATAAAATACTGCTTTTAGGAATCGGCCAAATCCCCTCCCAACCATGGAAGGTAACATAGACAAGTTTTTTAGGATATAAAAAACGAAATGGTAAATACCAAATAAAAACATCATGGCAATGAATAATGTCAGAATTTTCAATCAACTTCCGGTTCCTAAAAAACCAATACCAGATATATAGAAGTCCGGTAAATTTTATCTGAGGATACTTAACGTCTTTCTCTGAAATAATTCGAACTTTATATCCCTTCTTCTCAAGTCTAAGGCCAACTTCCCTTACATGCTTTTCAACTCCTCCAATTTGCGGCCAGGCTCGTCTTGTCAGAAAAAGTATCTTCATTTTTTTATTGCGTAAACTATTAATAAATTGGGTTTTCTAAAATTGGGAAATATTTTAACAGCCAAATTTTTCAGAAAATAAAAATTACGGAAAGCATAAATAAACTCCCACCCCAAAACACCAAACCCAACCAAACTGAGTTCTTTTTTGAGAATTTTAGGAGTATATTCTCTCAAGTGCTTATTAAAATTTGTCCCCTCATTATTCATTTTAGCTAAATCCTCATTGAGAGGGATTGAAATTATAAAATTTCCACCCCTCTTCAATACCCGACTTATTTCACTTAACACACGGCCAGACTCTTGAGAAGGAATATGCTCTAAAACATCAAGCATTACTAAAAAATCAAAAAAAGATTTCCTAAATGGAAGCTTTTGGGATTTAGCAAGAATAAAAGTTCCTTTTAACTCCCTGTTCGCTCTCATGACAGCCCTAGAAGAAAAATCTATTCCATAAAGTTTAAGTTTCGTATCACTTGCAAGGATCAATCTTTCAAGATTAGCTGCTCCAAATCCAATATCCAAAATCCTCCCATTCTTATTCTTCAAAAAATCAGCAACTCTCCTCAATTTGTCAATGTAATAAGGACTATGGAGCAGTATTTCATTTGTTTCAAATAGCCGCTTATCCCACAACTCTGGCGTATTAGGATTTTTTTGTTTTGTAACCATAATCGGAGTTTAGCATACGTTTTACCATTTTTTTATCTATTGACAAAAAGTTTCAATGTTACTAACTTATATTATATTCATGTCTTCGAAACTAAATAAAATAACCGGATTGTCTCTAATCCTCGTATTAATCAATTTTCTACTACCAAAAGCGGCCGACGCTTGTACCTACGAAGCCACTATAACAGGTAATCACCTCGATTTAAAAATAACCTCCGACCAAAACTATATTCAAATGGTTCAATTTATGCATGCAAATGATCTCCCTAGTGCCCCATACATTGTTACATCTTTAGAAGGACCTGCACCTTTTCCATGGATTCAATATAGCGATGGATACCAGACTTACAGCGGTTACTCAATGATAATACAAAACAGAAGACAAACCGCAGATGCCGCCTATTGGGTTAGCTGGTTGGATTATACACATTATCTAAACATTCCCCCAGGTATATATGGGCTTAATTTTACAGGTACAATGAATTATTCGGACATTTCAGTCGAATATGGAACTATGGATAGTAACGGAAATTTTGGAATGGGCGATGCATGGCATTTTTGTAGTCGCACTGGAGACATATCCACACCGACCCCTTCACCCAGCCCATCACCTACAATATTCCCGTCCCCAACATCAGCCCCCACCCCATCTACGTCCCCAGACCCGTCACCAACCCCCTCCCCCACCCAAATACCAATTTCAAAAGTTATATTAATTCCTGGGTTTGGGGCCAGCTGGAATGCGGAGGCCTTTGCAAACTGCACATTCGACAACAACCCCAACAAATGGTCACTAGCACCATATGCGTCTGACATTTACTCACCATTGATTGCCGCAATCAAAAATTCGGGATGGAATCTTAAGGAATTCTATTATGACTGGAAAGATATAATCCAAAACAACTCCAACATATTAACAAATGTTATATCAAGTGAAACTGGCGTTGACGAAAAAATAAATCTTGTTGGACATAGCATGGGCGGACTTGTTGCAGTTGACTATCTTCTTGGAAACCCTGCCAAAGTGAATAAAACATTAACGGCAGGCTCCCCGTTCAAGGGATCCTCACTCACTTATCCATCTTGGGAGGGTGGGGATATTTGGAGTGACAATTTCATTACTAAAATAGCAACTACACTTTTCGTCAAACATTGTAGAAATATTTTAAACACAACAACAGATATGGAAACTGTGAAAATTGCTTTTCCCTCAATGGGTAATATGTTGCCAACTTACAACTACCTAAAAGACAATAAGACCGATCAGATTATTAACCCAATTTATGCCATCAATACATGGGCAAATTCCGGTTTCACACTTCCCAGCGGCTTAAACGTAAAAACTCTTTCAGGAAATGGATATGACACCCTATCCGAAATCTCACTAAAACCAGCAAATAAAAGAGAGGTAGGCTTCAATCTTTGGTTAGATGGTAAACCGGCAAGTAAAATATTTTCTCGAGAAGGAGACGGCACAGTTTTAGGAATAAGCAGTCGCCTTGACGGCGCAGACAACATAACAATGAATCAAACGCATTCAGGATTAGTTAGTTCTATGGAGGGAATGACCGAAATACTAAAATTTCTGGGAACATTCCATGTTCAATTATCACCGCTCAATTCCGAACTAAAATCTTCGCTCATAATAATCGGTTATCCGTCAAACTTTGTAATTACGGATCAGAAGGGTAATCGTAGAATTAGTAATAATGGTATGGTAAGTTTTAATAATCCAAAATCTGGGTCTTACAGATTAAATTTGCTTCCGTTATCAAATAATACCTTATTTATTGTTGCTCAATTTCTGCCAAACGGGGATGTTAAATACAAGGAATATAATATCAAGGGTTTTGCACCCAATTTCAAAACTCTCAATTTTTCTTTGGAAAACCCACAAGAAGATATCTTGAATTAAACTCTAACCCAAGATAGAAAATTTTTTATTAACTCCGGAAGTTTTCTGAAGATAATAATATACAAAACTGCCACATAGGCAAAAACTGCGAAATAAAAGAAAGGCTTGGTTGAAAAATCGGTTCCCAGAAAATAAGCATGCACTCCTACAAGAAGAAAGATCAAATAATTCAATACATGGAACTTTCTCCAATTTGCTCTCATAAAAGGAGTTGATGCCCTAAAAAGCCCGGCAAAGACAGTGATTGTGATTAGCCAGAAGTTAATTCTCCCAATCGTATAAAAATAGTCGAGCGATGTTTTACAAAGCAAACACGCATCAAGATAAACAAACATGGGGTCAAATCTGTGATAAAGAAAATAATTAAAAAGAACAAATGAAAAAGTGTGGGCTAGTATAAACAAATATATAAAGACCCCTTCGTAAACATGAAACTTGAATACCCAACCCCCAAATTTTTCCGTCCACCACTCCATGTTGGCCCCCAAAATTATCTGCCAAAACATCAAAATATAAACAAGTATTCCAAAAATTCTCTGTGAAAGATTGGCCAAAGCGGAACGGCTATGAAGCACCGGGGCCAAGTTAGTATTAGCCTTTACTACATACAAACCAAATAGGACTAAAAAAATCCAGACCGCATAAAAAACTAGTTTCTTGGTCATGTGCTCGAACCTGGACTCGAACCAGGGACCTTTGCAATGTGAATGCAACGCTCTAGCCAACTGAGCTATTCGAGCAGGTACTAATCTTATATTCTAACATTCTACCAACCTTAAATTAAGTCTTGACACAAAAAGCAGGTTGTAAGATTATTACCCTTGTGTGTAAAGATTGCGACCTACATAGACAAGCACCAACCAACCCAAATGCAAGCATCGTGCACACTGATGCAATCAAAGATATTCCACAAAAAGTAAAGGTTAAAATTAGAAATATTCTAAGGAAGCCAACGACTGAAACACACCCCACCAAAATGGAAATGGGTCATACTTGGGATTAAATACTCCTTGTAAATCTCCGGTAAACAAAACATAATTAAGTTATGCTCAAGCGTCTCGGCGCATTTTTTTTGGATGTTTTGGAGGTTATTGTCTTTGCCATAGGCATCTTTTTCTTCGTTTATCTTCTTATTATGCGACCCCACAAAATTAAGGGCCAATCTATGGAACCAAACTTTCCGGATGCTGAATATTTGCTTACTGAAAAAGTCACCTACTATTTACATAAGCCCCAGCGGGGTGATGTTGTTGTCTTTCAACCCCCAATAAGCGATTCCGATGAGTTCATAAAAAGAGTAATAGGGCTCCCCGGAGAACGTGTTATGGTTAGAAACGGCAGAGTCTATATCAACGGCCAACTTCTTGATGAAAGTAAATATCTGTCATCTGATGTCTATACCTCCGGAGGAGATTTTCTGGCGGAAGGAGTTGAATATACCGTTAAACCCGGAGAACTATTTGTAATGGGTGATAACCGCGAGCACTCCTCAGATTCACGTTCTTGGGGTCCCATAACGCCAAATAAAATCACTGGACGCGCATGGGTCGTTTACTGGCCGCCAAATCTCGCTGGAGTAGTTAAAAAAATAAGCTACTGAGTTAAAGCTTTGTACATCTTCTGAAGCCTGTCTTCTGTTTCGTCCAAACCGCCCTTAAATATAAATACCAACCTTGTCTCTCGCCTGGACCTAATAAGCTTTACGGAAGTCTTTTTAGCATCATCGCTTACACCATTACTCAAGGCGGTTTCAAATTCCTGCTGCATACGATCAAGTTCCTCAGAAACAACTCTAATTTGAGAGATTGTCTTTTTGGCTTCCTGTTGACTTTTAGCCTTCATCCGTCTGGCGAGCTCCTCAGCACGTCTTACACTTCCGCTCTCGCGAAGCACAATTTTATAGGCTTCAATCATTAGTGCAGGGTCATCAATTGCCGCTAGCGCCCTTGCATGACCTTCAGAGATAAGCCCTGAAAGAAGACCATCTTTAAGTGCGTCAGGCAGAGAGAGAAGTCTCAGGGAATTACTTACATAAGCAACCGATTTTCCAATTCTTACAGCAATCTCACTTGTGGTAAGACCGAATTCGTTCATCAATCTTTCAAAACCCTTTGCACGATCAAGGGGATTAAGATCAACCCTTTGGACATTCTCCACAAGAGCCATTTCAAGCATGCCCTTAGGGCTTGTTTCACGGATAATTGCCGGAACATGAGTTAAACCTGCTAATTTTGCTGCTCTCCAACGCCTCTCTCCGGCCACAATTTGATAACCAGCAGGAGTTTTAGCAACCACTAATGGCTCCAAAATGCCATGCTCGCGAATTGAATCGACTAA
This sequence comes from bacterium, assembly GCA_021824915.1. Classification (GTDB taxonomy): domain Bacteria; phylum Patescibacteriota; class Microgenomatia; order UBA8517; family UBA8517; genus JAKAJP01. The sequence continues at coordinate 61,638 of JAKAJP010000018.1, read as the reverse complement.
ATCAACTAATGATTCTGGAGTTATTGCACCACGCGGTTGAAGTGGATTTGGTTGAAGCTGCGAAATCTCTAATTGAATTACTTCTTCCGCCATACTATTTAGTTACAACTCCTACGAACTTTCTTCCCAATTTTTTCCCGAATTTTACAACTCCTTTAACTACTGCATAAATTGTATGATCTCGCCCCATTGCCACTCCTCTACCAAGCCTAATTTGTGACCCTCGTTGCCTGATAATAATCATACCCGGAGTAACTTTTGATCCATCAGATTTTTTTATTCCCAGCCTTTTTCCTGCCGGGCTTACGTGTTGGGAAGCTTTTCCTGCAGCTTTGTGTGTGGACATATGTCTAGTGCAATATATCTTGACTTTTCACAGTTGTCAAGATGATCAGAAAGTTATACTTTGAACCAGAAGTCGTGTAAATCTTGGTGTAAAACCGGTGTGTTTTCTATACCTGCTTTTTGCCTTAAACTTATAAACATCAACTTTATCCCCTTTTTCCACTTCACTAATCACTTTGAAAGTAACTTTTGAACCAGAGGCTACTGGCTTTCCGACAGAAACTTTTTCTCCGTCAACAACCAAAAGCACCTCGGCCTCAAATTTCTTTGGATCGGGGAGTTTATTCACCAAAATCTCCTCGCCTTCGGTGACTCTATACTGACTTCCACTAATTCTAACAACCGCGTATTTCATAACAATGCCTGTATTTTACTTTTTATAGGCTCCAACTGCAATCCCCAACCCAATCATTGTGGCAAGGAACGAAGAACCGCCCGCCGAAACCAAAGGAAATGGGAGCCCGGTAATGGGTAACATTCCCAAATTCATACCCACATGGGTAAAAACCTGAGCCAGAAGTGTCAAAAATAGACCCGAAACATATGCCCGGGCGGTAGGACTTACGACGTTCTCCATATAAACGGTCAACCGGTATAGGACTACAAAAATAGCCATAAGCATCAGTATTACACCTGTAAACCCCAATTCTTCAGCTACTGCAGCAAAGACAAAATCTGTCTGTTTTTCCGGTAAAAATGAAAGTTGAGTTTGAATACCTCTACCAAGACCCATCCCTGTGAGTTTTCCCGATCCCACCGAGATTGTTGATTGAAGACTATTATAACCGGCTCCCAAGGGATCGCTGGCTGGATCCAAAAAAGTAACAACCCGCCCCCTTTGGTACGGAGCCATAACCAGCCAGACAATAGGTAAAAGGACCAACATTCCCAATATCCCCCAAAGAATGTACTTTTTGTCAAATTTCGAGGCAAGCATTACCCCCAAGAAACCAATAACTGTAAGAACAGTTACTCCCAGAGATGGTTGTATTAAAATCAAAAGTGAGGGAATAGCAAGTAAAACCAGTGCAATAAGAAACCTTTTAAGACTAACTGATTTTTGAGTTAGAAAGACCGCAAAAAAAAGAAGAAGAAAAGGTCGAACAATTTCAGCAGCTTGAACAGTAAAGGCCCCGATTGGAATCCAACGAACCGCACCTCTAGTCACTCTCCCAATGATTAGTGTCAGAATTAAAAGAAAAATCGAAAAAATATAAAAATGCTTAGAAAAAATTGAAGTAACCTCAAATCCGACCTTCGAAAAGATCAAAAAGGTGACTATACCCACCGCAATATAAACAAAATAAAACGGAAAAAGACTTGGAGCGATTGCCTTAAGGATAAAAACACTTAAGAAAATCAAAAAGGCTATAGCTATCACCAAAAAAACATCCCGCATTTAGTTTAGGAGAACTTTGTCACACTAAATTTGCCCTTGCCCAATTTTGAAATTTGGGCTTTTTTCATCATCCAGTTAACCAATTTTTTATTCACCGGTAGCGTCTCTATTCTAACTTCAACTCTTTGAGTCAAATTTAACCCCATCTCCTTCCTTCTATCCTGAATTTTTCTTACCAAATCCCGAACGTACAATTCGTCCTCAAGCTCGCGGGTTACTTTTGTATCAAATTTATTAGTTTTTGCTTTCCAAACAATCTTCTTTACATTTATCTCGTCTTTTATAAGATCCTCAACATTTTTGGATACCGCTTCAGAAGTGCTCGAAAACGACATCAATGGTTGCTTGACTGAAATTTGTTTTTCGCGCCTTTTGGCGTGGGCTGTCTCAACTACGTTTCTTGCCATTTCCATTTCACCAACAATCGAGTCGTTAGTAATTTTGAAAGGCTGTGGCCAATCCGCAAGATGAACCGAAGTTTCCCTTGTAAGATTTGAGTAAATGATTTCGGAAATAAACGGGGTAAAAGGAGCAAGAAGCTTACAAAGAGTTAGTAGTATATAGTAAGTTGTATCGTAAAAAGCTTCTTTATCTTTTTGCGATTCGGCAGCCGGCCCAACCCTATCTCTCGAACGCCTTATATACCAGAGCGAAAGGTCGTCGACAAATTTCTCAATTTCTAAGGACGCTCCGAAAGCATCAAATTTTTCCAAACTTGCGGTGACAGAGCCAATCACGCTACTCAATCTAACCAATATCCATTTATCCAAAACATTTGTGCTTTTAGGCTTTACCAACTTAGTTTTGGTGGGTACCCAACCATCCAAATTCGCATATGTCACAAAAAAGTTATAAACATTCCAAAGTTTCAAATGGAATTTTCTTCTTATTTCATCGGCACTTTTATATCCGAATAGAACATTTTGAGCGGGATCAGTTCTTGCACAAAACCATCTGATGACATCCGCGCCGGCGTTGTTTGCCCCCTCGACAAACTCAATTGCATTACCTGTCGACTTGTGAAACGGTCTACCGTTTTCGTCTACCATTGTTCCAAAACCCAAAACAGTTTTCATTGGAGCTTTGTTTTCCAAGACTGTACTCATCGCAATCAATGCGTAAAACCAATTCTTAAACTGACCGGGGAAACTTTCGGTAATAAAATCCGCCGGAATCCAGTTAGCCCAGATTTCTTTATTGGATTCGTATAGGGGTTTAGTCTTCGTCGGTGAAAAATTGGCTGCTTTATTATTCTCACTGATTGTTGAAAAAGCAACAATTCCGGCGTCAAGCCAGGGATTACCAACCGGCTCAATTCGTGAGACCACTTGGCCACATTTTGAACACTTTATTTTGACTGCATCAATTTGGGGTTTATGCGGACTTTCTCCGTCAAATTCTTTCCAGCCCTCAACCGCCTTTTCTTTCAACTCCTCTTTGGAACCTATTACCTCAAAGTGACCACATTTTTTACATTCCCAAATGGGGAGAGCGAGACCCCAATATCGATTTTTCTTACTAATAAGCCAATCATGCATATGAGAAAGCCAATCAAGTTCGCGGTCAAGGCCAAAACCCGGAATCCAGTTAATTTTCTGGGCAACATCAATCATTCTTTGTCTTAGAGTGGGTTCACCCCTATCCATTGAAATGTACCATTCATCCGTAACCTTCCAGACAAGCTCTGTCTTACATCTCCAGCAAGCCGGGTACCTGTGAGTATACTTTTCAACCTTGTAATAAAAGTGTTCACCCTTACTATCAAGGTCTCGAAGATAGTCAAGAATAATCTCAGGATGTTTCTTGGCATTAGCACCGGAGAAAATTCCAAGCCCTTCCATATACGAAGCGTCATCGTTAATGATTGGGATCATTGGGAGACCTATCTTTTTACCAAGCTTAAAGTCTTCCGACCCTGCTGAAACCGCTGTGTGAACCATACCGGTCCCTTCGGTGGTTGTTACCGGTAAAATCAGGTTATCTGTGGCAACAACAATATGAAACTTGTCATTTTTGCCCACCATAACTTCCTTAACCTTGGGAAGATCATCAAAGGCACCTTTATACTTCAAGCCAACCAATTTCTCACCTCTAACAACTTTAAGCTCTTTAATTTTTTCACCAGCAAAAACTCTGGCTACCGCCTCTCTTGCAATCCAATATTTATATTTATCTTTTTGTACTAATGCATACTCCAAATCAACATCAACCGCTATCGCAATATTTGCGGGGACCGTCCAGGGAGTCGTTGTCCATACCAATAAATATTCATCATTCTTTCCAATAATGGGGAATGCTAAATAAACGGATTCATGCGTCAGTTCTTTATAATCCTCGGTCAGCATTTCATGCTGGGAAATTGCAGTTTCGCATCTCGGGCACCAAGGAACAGAGTCCGCGCCTTTATAAATCCAACCATTCTCATAGGCTACCTTCAAAAAATGCCAAATCATGTAATTGTTATCGTCGCTTAATGTGTAGTAAGAATTATCCCAGTCCATGAAGTAACCCAAACGTTTGCTTTGTTCGGTCTGAATTTCAGAATATTTTTTTACCCGATCCTTACAAAGTTGGACAAACTTGGCCACCCCAAATTTTTCAATATCGCGCTTATTCTTAAAGCCAAGTTCCTTTTCAACCTCAACCTCAACCCAAAGACCCTGAGCATCAAAACCATTTTGAAACCTCTCTTTGTATCCTTGCATGTTCTTACATCGCTGCCAAAGGTCTTTATAAGTTCTACCCCAGGCATGGTGAACTCCCATGGGGTTATTGGCTGTAATCGGTCCATCTAGGAAAGAGAAGTATTTTTTGGAGTCTCTGTTTCTCGAGAGGTATTTTTTGACTAGTCCTGACTTATACCATTTAGCCAAGAGTTTCCTTTCCATTTCAGGAAAATCAACCTTAAGATCAACTGGTTCAAAATATGCCTTTTTGACGGCCATAAAAAAGCTTTCGCTTGAAGCTATTGTACATCAACTTCCAACCTTTGTGGAAGCCATTTTCGTTTGCGTTCATCTCATAGTAGTACTAAAATCCGGTTGTGGAAAGAAAGAAACTGATATATGCCGCTATCGCAGTAACAACCTCCATCGCGCTTGGAGTTGGTTACGTGCTACGTTCAAGAAATGTAGCCCCAACGCTTACTGGCAATATTGAGCCTACACCTGAAACTCAGCCAACCAAAGCCCTTCCGGCTCTCAGCCCTACACCGGTAACTACAATTAAAAGCCCGGATACGGGTGCTACTTACGAACTTGAACCTAACGGATGTGTAATTGTCGGAAAAACGGAAGTAGGAAACCTTCAAACGGCTTTTGGTGCCTCAAGAGCTCTTGGGTATCCAAAAACCGAAGTTGTAATTTATAGAGATGGCCAGGAAATGGGAAAATTCGGCGGTGATACAAACAACAAAATCACAACCGAAAATGTAGGTGGTGTTTATCAACCCAACGAAATTGAAGTCTGTCCGGTAGGGAAATAATTTATTTTGACTTGCATAGATACTTGAAGTAAAATCGCAATCAAATGGCAATCGAAGACTTAACAGGCAAGGACCCAAATGTTTACGGACAAAGTCTAAAAAGCCCCGTAGTGGAAACGGATATGGGGAAATTAAAAGAGAAACCCGCTGAAGCTATCGAAATACAACCCGAAGTCAAAAAAAACGAGAGTTTCACCCCTCAGCCGTCTCCTACACCTTTAGCTTAATAATATCTAAACTAGTGAATCTTCCTTAAAAATGCAGGGATTTCAAACTTTTCGCCAAAAATGTCCTCGTCGTCTTGAGAACCGCCAGTTTCAGTAGGAGGCTCGTTCCTTTTTTCCTCTTCCTCTTCTTTTTGTGAAACCTCGCTAACCACCCCTTGAACAACCGGTTTAGACACCAACGGCTTACTCATCTGTGCAAGACGGGATCTAGTTTCATCAAACCCTGTTGCAATAACAGTAATTCTGACTTGATCACTGAGGTCGTCTTTAATTACGGCTCCAAAAATGACATTTGCATCAGGATCAGCAGCCGAAGAAATGATCCTTGCAGCCTCATCGACCTCAAACATCGTAAGGTCCTGTCCACCGGCAATGTTAAAAAGAACTCCTCTGGCCCCTTCGATTGAAAGATCAAGAAGTGGAGAGCTAACTGCAGCACGGGCCGCCATTTGGGCCCTATTTTCCCCTACCCCGGTTCCAATTCCCAAAAGTGCCGTTCCTGCGTCTTTCATTATTGTTTTAACATCTGCAAAATCAACATTAACCAAACCTGCAGTAGTTATGATGTCCGCAATTCCTCCAACCGCCTGACCCAGTACAGAGTCAACCACCTTAAAAGCTTCAAGAAGAGTCATCTTCCTATCAATCACGTCCATTAATCTTTGATTCGGTATAACAATAAGAGTATCAGTTGAATCTTTAAGCTTCTCTATTCCATCTTCCGCTGCAACCATCCTTCTCGTTCCCTCGAAGGCAAAAGGTTTTGTAACAATTGCAACGGTAAGAGCTCCGGTTTCTTTTGCTAATTTCGCGATCACAGGTGCAGCCCCGGTACCGGTTCCCCCACCCATTCCGGCCGTTATAAAAACCATATCGCTATCAATAAGAAGCTCCTTAATTTTTTCAACTGATTCTTCTGCCGCCTGCTCGCCAATTCCCGGATTTCCTCCAACGCCAAGACCTTTAGTCAACTTTTCTCCTATCTGAAGTTTCGTTGGGGCTTTATTTGCAAGAAGAACCTGAGCGTCTGTATTAATAGCAATAAATTCAACCCCATTAATGTTACCGCCATCAATCATTGAGGTAACCGCATTTCCTCCACCACCACCCACACCAATAACTTTTATTTTTGCAATTCTTGCAGAATCAGGTTTTACGAGTGCCATGCCTTTTGTAGCAGGATTTTATATGGGGCAGAAGAAAAAAACAACTAGGGCAGAAGATCCTTAACTGTTGATACAATTTTTCCGAAAATTCCAGTCACAGGTAGTTTCATCTTTTTCCCGAATGTTGTCAAGTTCTCGCTTTGACTGTCTTTCGATCCATAAATAATAAGACCGACAGGGGTTGCGAAAGAGGGAACAATAATATCGTCAATTAATCCACTAATTCCCTTCGGAATCCCAATCCGGACCGGTAAGGAGAGCATTCTTTTTGCTGAATCGATAACTCCGGCAGTCTCTGCTCCTCCGCCAGTAACGATTGCGCCGCTCGGAATTCTCGTAGCCAAGCCTTCTTTTTCAAGTTCAAGACGAACCATTGTAAAAATTTCATTTAGGCGTGGCCTAATTATCCCTTCAAGAAGGGTTTTCTTGGATATTTTCTTCACCTCTGAAATTCCAAGACTCTCCAAATCTATCTCATCACTTTCCTCCTTATCCTTTTTCTTGGAAGAAAGGGCAATTTTTATTTTCTCCGCGGTTTCCAATGAAACTCGAAGACCTATCGCCAAATCGTTGGTAACATTTTTAGCCCCAACAGGGATTACTCCGGAATACGCAAGTGAACCCTCCAAAAACACGGCAATGGAGGTTGTTCCACCGCCAATATCAACAAGCACACACCCCAATTCCTTTTCGGTTGAACTCACTACAGCCTCTGCCGAAGCAAGACCCGAAAAAACCATGTCGGAGATTTCTACCCCAACTTCGCCGATGGCTTTCGTTAAGTTTTTTATGGAACTAACAGCGGCCGAAACAATATGCGTGTCAACTTCAAGACGCACCCCACTCATTCCGACCGGATCTTTAACCCCGGTCTCTCCATCGACAACAAACTCCCGCGGTAAAACGTGCACAACCTCCCTTGATGTAGGAACAGAGATAGCAGCCGCGGCTTCAATCGCCCTGTCTACATCGTTCTGAGTTATCTCGCCCTGAGGGTCCGATACTGCAACAACTCCATGTGAGTTTTGACTACGTACATGCGCTCCACCTAAAGCAATATAGGCAGATTCAAGGCTATAACCCGCCATCCTTTCAGCAGCTTCGACTGATGCAATAGTTGCCTCAACAGCTTCCTCAATATCAACTATCTGACCCTTCTTAATTCCCTGAGAGTTGACCGAAGAAGCACCTATCACATTAATTGAAGTCTCCATAGTAACCGGATCTAAATTTACTTGAGCAACTAAAGTTGCAATTTTTGAGGAACCCATCTCGATTCCGGCAATTATCTTTGTTTTACCCATAACTTCCTTATCTTAATACAGGACTATCAAAACGCAAGTCGATTTCCTTATACTTTCCCGGGAAATACTTTTGAATTTTAGTATAAATAAGCCGCAACGCCCCGAGTAGGGCATCACTATCCCCCTGCACAGGAAATATTACCTTGATCCCACTTCCGAGTTCAACGGTCAAATTGTCGTTAAGCACTCCCGTTGACACTTGATACATTTCATAAACCCCGCGAACAATTTTTAGAGAAAAGAGTTCCTGATCGAGAACCTTCTGCCCCTGAATACGGGGCGTTGGTTTTGTTAAAACTTCCGGAAGTGCACAGGAGGAGGCCAAAGTCAAAATTACGCCATCTTCATCTACAAAAGCAAATTTTTGAGGGTTATCGGTACTTATACAAAACGATGGCTTCTTGATAAGTATGTCGACACTGATCTTGTCCGGAAAAGTAAACCTAACCGTCATATTTTTTATATAAATATCCTTGCGTAACAGATTTTTTATCTCACGTCTTGCTGTAAAAATTGTTTTCCCGGAAAAAGACGTTAAGGCAGAATTTACCTGATCCGAACAGGGCCCATATTGTGTAGAACACTCAAAAGACTTCGCTTTGGCAAAAAACGGAAAAGCAATAGCGAATAGGACAATACCCGGGGTAATAAGGATTAAAAACCAACGGATACCGACGTTAAAGATATTCTTTAAGAATAGCGACAATTTTTTGGGGAGCATCCAGATCAGGCGAGGATTTACTTTCAACTCTTTCAATAATAGATTGATAATCACTAAAAACGTCAGAAATTTCAGACGCTACCCTGACCGGAGTTGCATCTTTTTCGGAAATTACTCGGCCAATCCCAAATTCTTTTGAGTACATGGCATTTTTTGTCTGCTCGTCCGCAAACGATAGGCCGAGGGGAATAAAAATCGCCGGCTTTTTTAGATATAAAACTTCGGAAACCGTATTAGCTCCGGCACGGCCAACAACTAAATCGATCTGCCCGTAAAATCGGCCCATCTCAAACGGTGTGGCACCGGAAACCACCTCGTAATTATCACTTGTGGCCTTTGATAGTGCCGACTTAAACTTAACTACTTCTGGAAAATCTTTGTCACCCGTAATGTGTATAACGTGATATTTCTTTATAAGCTCAGGAATAATTGCCATTGCAAGCTTATTTACAAAACTTGAACCTCGTGAACCGCCCATAAAAAGAATGCTCTCAGGCGAATGTTTACCAACCGGTTTAATATTTAATACTTCTCTCATAATTGGATTGCCGGTAACAACGCACTTATCTTTGGGGAAATATTTAAGACTTTCGCTTCTTGCAAGTAATATTTTTCTTGCAAAAACAGCGGAAAAGATCGCAGCTCTACCTGCTGCGATTGTCTGTTCCTGCATGACAACCGGTATTCCGAACAAAAACGACCAAAAAACAACCGGGAAAGAAGCAAAACCCCCAAAAGTAAGGACAAGTCTGGGTTTAATTTTTAACAAAATAAAAAAAGCATGTACAAAACCAATCGGAATTTTAATAAGTGAGAACAATGTGTATCGGGTAAATTTTGTTTGCAACCTACCGGTGACAATTGGGTAAAAATTAACTCCAATTTTAGTAAGAGTCTTATATTCAAGGGTTTCAATGTCAAGACCCTCCATTGCATACCTGGAACCCACAAAATAGATTTGAATATCTCTTAATGACTCGGTCCTTTTTATCTCTTCGATAACCGCCAGAGCCGTCGTTGCGGCGTGACCTCCTGTCATTAGAATGTTTTTACGTCTTTGTTGCATGGGAAGATATATTAAGTAGTATACCGCAAGCTATAAGGATCGTAACCAAACTACTGCCCCCGTATGAAAAAAATGGAAGCGGAATCCCCGTCAGAGGTACTAATGCAACCATGGAAGCCATGTTTAAGAATATTTGTCCTCCCAACCAACAAGTTATCCCTATAGCAAATATTTTTGCAAAATCGTCAGGGGCGTTCAAACAAACCCTAAGTAATCTAAAAATAAAATATACAAAAAGCCCTATCAATATCACTCCGCCCACAAACCCCAGCTCCTCCAGTATTACCGCAAAAATAGAATCCGTGGACGCCTCCGGTAAAAAAAGATATTTTTGGTGTGACTGCCCAATGCCGACCCCAAAAATTCCCCCAGAACCCAGGCTCAAAAGAATTTGCCTAATATGATAGTCGCGTCCTAGGGGATCGCTCGTTGACTGCAAGAACGTCATTAAACGATCTTTCCGGTATGGTGAAAAAACAATCAACGTCAACGTAGCAACAGCCCCAATCAATGTCGCTCCGACAAAATATAAAATATTTACTCCGGAAACAAAAATCTGAGAAAACCCCAAGAAGGCTACCACAAGAGCCGTTCCCAAATCCGGCTGCAGCATTATGAGAACAAGTACTAGAGCGAATGGAACAAAAAAAGATAATACTCCTTTTTTTGATTGGGCTACTTTAGCTAAATACATAGCGAGTGCCAGTTTTATAATCTCAGAGGGTTGTAAATTAAACGAACCGATTGCAATCCAGCGCCGTGCCCCCAAAAGTTTGGCTCCAATTCCCGGAATCAATACAACCACCAAAAGAACAACAGCTGCGAAGAAAAATGGCGTAGCAACTTTCTCCCAAAACTTGTAGTCGATCTTTGAAACTACAAACATTGCAATCAAACCGAGAACTGCCCAGATTGCCTGTTGTTTCAAGAAAAAAAACTTGTCGTTAAATTGGGATAGTGCTTGTGGGGCAGAAACATCCGCGACCGCAACAAGACCAAGAAATACAAAAACCAAAATTAAAATCAACAAACTCCTGTCGGGTTTCTTGACTTGTTTTGAAAGAAAACTCTTTTTTTGACGCATTAATTGGGAGCTAAATTGTGGCCAGCCAAAGACCAAAAACTGCTAGCATAAGTCCAAAGAGCCACGCTCTCATAACAATTTTTGGCTCTTCCCAACCTATTGCCAAAAAACTGTGGTGTATAGGGGCGAGTGGAAAAATTGGTTTCTTAAAGACCTTCCAACCAACAATCTGAATAGCAGATGAGGTTATCTCAATAACAAATATTCCCCCAATGACCACTAGTGCAACAATACTGCCGGTCAAAAGTCCGATAACCGCCAAACTCGCCCCAAATGAAAGAGCCCCGGCATCACCCAGGAAAATTCTTGCAGGCCAAATATTGAAATATAAAAAAGCAACCAAGGCCCCCATCCATAGACCTATAAAAAGAGAAAGTGGTGTATCAAGATTTCCCGCCGCAATTATTCCAAAGGCTCCCAAACAAATTATCAAGAGTCCGGAGGCCAACCCATCCAACCCGTCCGTTATATTAAAAGCGTTTGTAAAAGCGACAATTACAAATGCCGCAAAAGGCACAAACCAAATCCCCAAATGATAAACCGTTCCTATTAATGGTATGTGAATTATATCAATGCCAAGATAGCCATAAATCATATAGGCAGTTATTAAACCCAAAATCCACTGAATTATAAATTTGTGCCACCGTCTTATACCAAACCAATAACCCAGTATCCCCTGCGTAGGTTTTCCAAACATTTTGATCAGGTCATCAAAAAGACCCAAAAGACCAAAGGAAATAAAAGTAAAGAAAATGACCGTTAATTCACCACGAAGGTTATATGCCGTATGAATAAAGACTCCTAAACGCGATGCCAGCGGAAAAAGAATGACAAATAGCAAACTAACCATAACGATAATTAAAATTCCGCCCCCAACCGGGGTACCGGCCTTAATATCATGCAATTTATCAAAAAGCGGTATTTTGCCTTTCTTTGGCGCCTCGACTCTTCTTGTGAGGTTGAGTTTATAAAGAAGATCAATAAAAGGAATTATTATCACTGAGTTAACCAAGAACGAAAAAATCACAAGTCCAAGAGACAGCGGAAGCGAGCTAATTGATCTCATTGGTACTAATTATATATCCTTCGTGAAAACACACGCAATCAAGAAAGAGCTTCAACTAGTTTATCAAGCCCAATTGATCTGGAGCCCTTCACAAGAACAAACACACCTTTGTTAAGCATCTTCTTAATCAGCAAAATCGCACTTGAAACATCCGGAACTAAAAAAGTAGTGGTTTTTGAGTTTCTATTTATTTCATCAATCATAAATCCGGCTGATTTTCCCACCCCGATGACGGTCTTAAAACCTGATTTGGCAACCTCGCGGCCCAAAAGTCTATGACCCTCTTCGTCAAAATCTCCAAGCTCCAACATGTCTCCCAAAACAGCAATCTTTTTACCTCTAACATCATTTCGCTTTTTAACCAGACTATTAAAATAATTAAGCGTCGAGACTGCAGCCCAGGGATTGCTGTTGTAGCTATCATCCAGAAGCACCGCGCCGGATTTCAGATTGACCAAGGCCAGTCTGTGCGGAGGATTTTTATATTCTGAAAGACCTTTCTCAATTTTTTCTTTACTTATCTTCAACACCTCAGCGGCGGCATAGGCGGCATTATGGTTTTGAACAAAGGGATCGATATCTGCGGAGAACCAAACAATCTTAGTTCTCAATTTACCCTTCAGTTTTTTCAATCGCTCGTCCCCGGAATTAAGAACCGCCACACCCTTTTCAGAAAGTCCGAAAATCAGCTTTTTCTTTTCATTAAACACACCCTCAACGTCATTAAGGAATGCGGTATGGGTAGGAAAAATATTAGTAATAATCCCAACATCTGGCTTTGCAAGCCATAAATAAAAATCCATTTCGTCCGGATATTCGACACCCATCTCCAAAACTAAATATTTGGTCCATGGGAGAGTTCTCAATATAGTTGTAGGAATGTTGTAAACCGGGTCGATATTCTCCTTTGTATAAACAGTCAAACCGTCTTGTTTCAAAACTGAAGATAGCATTTCTTTTGTTGTTGTTTTACCCGCACTCCCAGTAATTGCAATAACTTTCAGGTTGGTGAATTTTTGAAGGAAAATAAGATAACATCTCGCCAATCTACGCTTAATAGGGTGAAAAAAGAATTTTTTCACAAAGCTGGTCTTATCCTTGTAGTGTACTTCGGGCAATTTTATTCCCATCCACCGCCTAACAAATCCGTAAGTCTTCATGTCTAGCCTATTATAACCTTTTTGAGATAACCGTTAATTGAATGACCCAAGAACATTTCAGCCACACTTTTGAACCGATCGGTTAAATCGGTTACAAAATATGTTCGTCTTCCTTGTCCTTGTTTATCTGATAACATTTTATGTTCAATTAAATACTTCTTGGTAGCAATCGAAACAGACTTCTCCGGATTAACTAGCTTAATACCACCTCCGATTACCCTACGAATAAGTTCTTCAATTATCGGATAATGGGTACAACCTAAAATTAAAGCCTTAATTTTGGTTTTTTCAAAACCCTTAAGATAATTTTTAACCACAAGCTCTAAAGCTCCAGAATTAATTTCACCTTCTTCAATAAACGGCACAAGAAGTGGACAGGCAATTCCGAAAGTGTCCTTATAGGCACCACTTGCCACAGTCGCCCTTGTCCCTATCATTCCGATCTTTCCGTTTCCAGAAATCATACGGGCATCTCTTAGAGCCGGACCAATTACATCAAAAACAGGAACATCCAGCTCCTTTTTTAATACTGAGGCTGCGACCGAAGATGCCGTGTTGCAAGCGATTATTATGCATTTAACATTCTTAGTCAGTAAAAATTCTGCATCTTCAAAAGAAAATTTAATAATCGTCTCCTTGCTACGAGTTCCATATGGTACTCTGGCAGTATCCCCTAAATAAACTAAATCTTCGTTTGGTAAAATTTTAATAATCTCCCTGACAACAGTCAGACCACCCAAACCCGAGTCAAATATTCCGATGGGGCGATTATCAGCCATTTTTAAGTTCTAGTACTGCCTTCTTAAACTGATTTCCACGATCTTTATAGTTTTCAAACATATCAAAACTCGCTGCAGCTGGCGAAAGAACTACAACTCCACCCTTCGGAGTAATTTCAAAAGCGCGCCTAACAATCTCTTTCATATCAGGTTTTCCTAAATACTCTAAATTACCCCCAAAGCCAGATCTTTTAATCGCCTCCCCGATCTTCGGACCAATTAGGCCTATTAACAAAATGTTTTTGACATTAACTCTCTTTGTTATTTCCTCACCCAACTCATCAAAATCAAGACCTTTGTCACTTCCGCCAAGTATTAGCGTCTCCGGTTCGTCAAAAGACCTGATTGCAGCAATAGTTGGCTGCGGTCCCGTAGCAAACGAGTCATTGTAAAATGTCCTTCCATCAACTTCGGAAACAAGTTCAAGCCTATGTTCCAATCCTTTGAAGTTCTTTATTGTACTCAATATAGTTTTTTCATTTACCCCAACTATTTGCGCTACTGATACCGCCGCCGCTACGTTTTCAAGATTATGTTGTCCCCTCAATAAAAGCCCTTCTTTGAAATCTTTCTTCAATGTTTTTTTTGAAAAAAATACCACTTTTGATTTGAGCCCTGTAGCAAAACCCTTGGGAGTATCATACTCTTCGTTAACAACCGCAAAATCGAAAGGTTTTTGATGAGTTACAATGTTCTTTTTTGCATTTCTATATTCCTCAATACTCTTATGCCAATCCATGTGGTCCAAAGTTATATTCAAAACAACCGCAATATTTGGACTTATATCCATATCAATTAGCTGAAACGAAGACATCTCCATAACCACCCAGGCTTTAGAGTTTAGTTTTGGCAAAAGCTCCAAGTAAGGTTTACCAATATTGCCTACAAGGTAAACCTCGCGTCCATCAGCTTTCAATATCTCATATATTAATGTTGAAGTCGTTCCTTTACCCTTTGTCCCGGTTACGCCAATAATCCTGGCCGGACAACTTTCAAAGAAAAGTTTTACAGCACTTGTTATTTTAACTCCGGCTTTTTCTGCCCGAACAATCTCCGGCAAAAACCTGTAAACCCCGGGGGAACGGACAATAAAATCAAAACTACTTAAGTTTTCTAAATATTTTCCATCAAACTTTTGATCCAAAACAGTGATATCTGCCCCTTCGCTTTTCAAAAATTTTTCCGCATCAACCCCCTCAAGCCCATAACCTAATATTGCAATTTTTTTACCCCGATAATTCATATTCATAACTTTCGTATCAAAAATTAATAAGTTGAACCTCCCGTTTTAGTTTTACCCCAAATTTTTTATCAACATCATTTATTATTTTTTCCGAAAGTTCATAGACATCATCCGCCTTAGCCTTACTCTCAGGATTAATTAATATTAAGGCGTGACGGGGCGAAACGCCGGCGCCCTTATAAACTTTTCCTTTCCAACCGGAATTCTCTATAAACCAACCGGCAAAACATTTGTACGTTCCGTCACCGTTATCAAAGCATGGTATGTCGGAATAATTCTTTCTTAAATCCTGTATTTTCTTTGCGTCAACGACGGGATTTTGAAAAAACGAACCTGCATTACCCACATCTTTCGGGTTTTCAAACTTTCCGGCTCTAATTCTTAAAACTGCTTTTCTGACTTCAAGCAATGTCGGGTCGTTTATTTTCCGCTCTTTCAGATAATTTTTAAGCGAATCGTAACTTACCTGTGGCTTGGCATCGGTTTTAAGTTGAAAGGTTACATCTGAAATCATATATTTCTGCCAATTCTCTTTTTTCTTGAAAAAACTTTCCCTATAGGCAAACTCGCAATCACTTTTATCAAACTCTACAAATTTTTCACTATTAATATCAAACGCAATTAAACTAAAAAACGAATTTTTTAGTTCTTGCCCGTAAGCTCCAATGTTTTGAATAGGTGAAGCTCCGACCGTCCCCGGAATTCCGCTCATGCATTCAAGGCCCTGCAAATTTTTCTCGACCGAAAAATTTACCAAATCATCCCAAATCGCGCCAGCCTCCGCTTTTATCTTCCCGTCTCCAAGATATGAAATAGTGGTCCCCACATATTTAATTGCAATTCCGGAAAAATCTTTATCGGAGACCAAGATGTCACTTCCACCACCCAATACAAATATTTCAAGTTTCTTTTTCTTGGCTAATGAGACAGCCTCGCAAATCTGATCTTTATTCTCAACCTCAGTGTAATATTTTATCCGTCCGCCAATACGAAATGTAGTCAAATCACTAAACCTTTTGTTCTCAAAAATTCTAAGCTTTCTCATTTAATTAATTTTGCAATTTTGCGTGTCCAAAGATAACTCTTTCCCGCACCCATAACCAGAATCACATCTCCCTGTCTTATTTCTTTAGAAAGAATTTTTTCAATCGCATCATATGAATCAACCCCGATGGCTTTCGGGTACCCGGAAGCCTCCGCTACCGCTCTAGGCGACATACCAAATGTTTCTCTATCTCGGGCAACAAAAATCGGCCCGATTATAACCCTATCGGCTTTTTCAAAAACACCTCTGTACTTGTTTAGAAGCGCCTTTGTCCTGGCAAAGCCATGCGGCTCATCAATCGCCCAAATACGCGCCTTGGGGTGACTTTCGCGAATTGCCTGAATGGTTGCGGCTATTGCAGTCGGATGATGAGCATAATCATCATAAACCTCAATTCCTTTTTTACTCGCAATCAGCTCCATTCTTCTTCCTATTCCGCTAAAACCAGATATAACATGCTTAATATCCGAGCTTTTAATCCCCAAATATAAACCGAGCGCATAAACACCTTTGGCGTTTTCAATGTTATGTCTACCCGGAATTTTTAATTTAAGATCAACGTCCAAATCTTTGATATCGATAACATTAATTTTCCGATCTATCAAACCAAGAAGTTTTGATATACCAAAAGAATTTGAGTTCGTAATCAAAATTGCATCCCCAGACAAACTTTCAATAAATTTTTTGAAACTGGCAAAAACTTCCTGCTCATTCTTAAAATAATCAGGATGATCAAACTCAACATTGTTAAGAATCACAATTTCAGGAGAATAATTCAGAAAATTATCATTAAACTCATCCGCCTCAATAACGGCAAACTCACCTTTCCCAAATCTAACATTACTTTTCCACTCGGGTATAAGTGCCCCAACAACAACTAACGGATCAAACTTAAGGGCTTCGAGAAGTTGTCCTGCCATGGCTGTAGTTGTCGATTTGCCATGAGTTCCGGCGATGCAAATTACTTTCTTTTGTTTCAGAAGTGTTCTCCCTAAAAATTCCTGCCAGGTGATTAAGATTTTTCGCCGTCTTGCTTCAGCAATTTCCGGATTGTCGAAGTTTTGATAAAGAACCGCGGGAGATACAACAACCAAATCGGCGTCTTTTATATGTTTTGTGTCATGCCCCAAAAAAACTTTTTCTCCGGTAGTTGTATAAGCTGAAGCCGCTTCCATATCACATCCGGTAACCTTGTACCCAACTTCTGATGCCAAATTTGCAACCCCCGAAATTCCACTACCCAAGATGCCAATGAAATGTATGTGCTTATTCATTCAGAGCCTCAATCCTTTTTACCATCTTAGACCTTGCCTTTTCCAGCTCCTCAGAAGTATTAATCCCTTGCCATTCATCATCATTGGGTAACGTATATGTCGCCATCCTGTCTCCCTGGTCAATTGCTATTTTAATCAAATCAACCAAATAATACTCGCCTTGCGGGCTTATCTTAACCTTACCTATATTTTGAGAAAACCAAGCTTTGTCAAAAACATAAAGTCCGTCATTGACTTCCTTAATCTTACGTTCTTCCGCGGTTGCATCTTTTTCTTCAACTATCTTTGTTATTAATCCACTTTCCCCTCTGATAACTCTTCCCAAACCGGTAGGATTATCTTTCATTAGTGATACAAAAGTTAATTTTCGCTCGCGCTGACTATGTATCTTCAAAATATTTTTGATCGTCCCCGGAGTATAGAAAGCGCTGTCATCCCCATTTATTACAATTAATGTTCGGGTGCCATCAGGTACAAAAGCAAAACCCGCCTTTGCAGCGTCGGCTGTACCTCCTTTGGGGTTCTTTTGAACGGCAATCTTAACCGCACCTGAAATCTTTCGGATTACCAAATTTTTCTTAAAAGAAACCACCGTAATGATTTCGCTAACGCCCGACCTTCTCAAATTTTGCAAGGTGTAGGAAATCATCGGCCTGCCGCAAATTTCATGGAGAACTTTAGGAAGGCTAGAGTGCATCCTGGTTCCCTTACCTGCAGCCAAAACAATTGCGGTTATGCTTTTATCAGAAGTTATGTAATTCTCAACCGCTTCCTGATCACTCCACGGATGTTCAAAGACTTTACCGAAAGATTCGGAGCCATAAGCAAGGCTCTTCTCGTGCCCCTTACCGAATATTCCGATAACGTCTCCTTTTTTAGCAATTGATAGGGCGTAAGCAATCGCTTCTCCGCGTTCGTAAATTCTGACAAAATTCTGCCCTTCTTTCGCGCCAACACTCTTAGCTCCTTTAGAAACTCTGCCTAAAATTACGCCCAAATCCTCACGTCTCGGATCCTCAGCCGTGAAGACCGAAAAATCCGCCAAACTGACAGAAATTTTCCCCATTTGAAATCTTTTCCGCTTATCTCTTTCTCCGGCACAACCAAAAACCGAAATTAGTTTTCTCTTTGTTTTTGTTCTTAAGTAAGTTAGAGCCGCTTCAAGTGAATTCGGCGTATGCGCAAAATCAATAAAAATTTTTACTCCTTCATTTTCAGTCTCTTCCAAACGCCCGGCCGGAAGCCTAAAAGAGTCAAGAGTTGAAACTGCCTCATTTTTATCAATGCCATAAAAAGATAAGGCGCGAATTGCTGCTTCAGCGTTCAGGTTGTTAAAAAGCCCCGGCAAAATGTTTATATCGGTTTTTGGGGGGCAAATAACTTTATTTTTTGCCGAATTGATAAACGACATTTTGACTTTTTTATATTCCTCGAAAGTTTTGTGGTAATCAAGATGTTCGGGAGCAATATTGGTTAAAACAGCGGTATCAAAATTAACACCGGCTATCCTTTTTTGCTTAATGCCATGAGAGCTTACTTCGATCACTGCATATTCGCAACCCGCCTTAACCATATCCGCTAACAACTTTTGGAGTGTTAGGCAGTCAGGACTTGTTACATGGAAGCCGGTATCAAATTCTTTATTTCCAACTTTTGCTGCAATCGAACTCACCATTCCAACCTTCTTACCTAAAGATGATAAAATATGGTAAATAATATGAACCGTAGTTGTCTTACCTTTGGTGCCTGTCACCCCAATAACTTTAAGTTTGTTTGAAGGATCTCCGTAAAATTCCGAGGCATATTTCCCAATGGCATCACGGCTATCGGCAACCTTAACATATTTAATCCCGGAAGGAACTTTGAGATCTTTTTCTCCCACAATCACTATGGCGCCGTTTTTAATTGCATCCGGAATAAAGTCGTGGCCATCTTCAGTTAGACCTTTAATCGCCACAAACATAAAACCTTCTTTAACTAATCTGGAATCGGAAGTAACTCCTCTAACTTTTTTCACCATTGACCTTGATAATTTGGGCTCCTAGCGAGGCGAAGCGGGCCTCAACATCTTCGTAGCCGCGTTCAACAACCTCAATGTTTTCTATTTCACTCCTGCCGTTTGCTGCTAGCGCTGCCAAAATAACGGAGATCCCGGCTCTTATATCCTTACAAAAAAGTCTATCGCTCATTAGAGGAGTCGGGCCGCTCACGATCACTCTATGCGGGTCGGCAATGAAGATATTTGCACCCATCGAGATAAGATCGTCAACAAAAAACATCCGCCACTCATACATCCAGTCATGACAAAGCACCGTCCCCTTAGTTTGTGTTGCCAGAACAATAAAAGGACTCATTAAATCCGTCGGAAAACCCGGCCATGGACGGGTTTGAAACTTGCGCCTCTCGGCTACCAACTTTGAAGGCAAAACCGTCACCGAATTTTTTGAGACCTTGAAGGTAACTCCCATGTAGGATAAATAATTAAAAATCATAGGATACTTATCCGGTGCAAAATCATTAATTTCAATTTTTCCACCTGTCAAAGCAGCCGCTATCGCAAAAGTTCCTCCTTCAATATGATCGGGACAAACTTTATGAGACGCACCATGCAACTTACCTCCACTTATAGCTAAACTATTAGTGCCTATTCCGGAAATCTTTGCCCCGGTTGCGACTAAATACTCTGCCAAGTCACTTACGTGCGGTTCAGCAGCCACATCGGTTAGCTCGGTTTCGGTATTCATAGAAGAAGCCATAATTAAACCCATTTCCGTTGCGGTAACACTCGCTTCCTCCAAAAATATTTTTGCAGCCTTCCTCTTTTCCCAGTCGAGATAAAACCTGCCGTCCTTGCGCTCAATAGTAACACCCATTTTCTGCATTAGGCTAAAGTGAGTATCAAGCAGTCGGTCACCTATCTGATCTCCTCCCGGAGGAGTAACTATGGCTTTGCCAAATCTGACCAATAGAGGAGCCGCAAGAACAACCGAAGCTCTGAATTTTGAGGACAAATCAGGATCAAGATCAAAAGACTTTAGACCGGACGGGTCAATCGTGATCTCATGCCCGTCCTTTTTGACCTTAGCCCCCAGACTTTCAATAATTTCAAGCATTACCCTTACGTCGGATATATCAGGCACATTTGTAAAAGTTGACGGAGAATCGGCAATGAGCGCAGCCGGAATAAGCTTAAGGGCGGAGTTTTTATTTCCATTAATAGTTATGCTTCCCTCAAGTCTTCTTCCGCCGGTTACGATGAATTTCGACATTGGCGCCCCATATTGTAGCATTATCTAGGTTGAACACCCAAATAAGTCAATAGCTCACCCGCAATCGAATACCAGAGTGGAGCTGCTGTCTCCGAAGCCCACTCACTGGTCTGTGGCTTTTGAAGCGTGACCAGCATTACAAACTTCGGACTATCATAGGGGGCAAAGCCTACAAACGACGCAATTGTATTTTTATCATCATAGTGACCAGAAATTGGAATCTGGGCAGTTCCTGTCTTTCCCGCAATCCTAAAGCCGGGTATATAAGCCCATTTACTCTCTCCGTCTTGAGCTGCAGTAGCCATCATGAGAGCCACGTCGCCCGCCGCATCTTTACTGATTATTCTGACTTTAGAAACATTTCCAACGTCCTCGCGCCAACCATCTCCCTGGACACTCGTGACAACGTGAGGAGTAACCAAATAACCGCCATTAGCAATAGTAGATATTGCCCTGACCATCTGAATAGAAGTAACCGCCACACCCTGTCCAAAAGTTGCCGTCGCCTGGTCCACTATATTCCATGTTCCTCTCTGCCTAAGCTTAGGCACAGCTTCGCCTTGTAAATCTATTCCGGAAGATTTTCCTATTCCAAACTTTTCCAAATAATCGTAGAGAGCGTCCACCCCCAATTTTTGTCCCACAAAACTCATACCAACATTATCCGAATTAACAATAACATCCGTCATTGTTTCGTTGTCACGATATTTATTGTCCCAAGTTTCAATATAATATTTATCCACCTTTAACGGACCGCCACAAATATCGCACTTTGTGTCCGGCTTAATTTTCCCGGCGTCAATGCCAGCCGCCATCACAATTGGCTTAAATATTGAACCCGGCTCATAGGCATCAGAGATTATCGGGTTCTTAAAAAGGGAGTCAGAATACTGCCAATATTTTGCCGGGTCAAACGATGGGTAACTTGCCATTCCCAAGATATCCCCGCTAGTCGGGTTCATTACCACCACCGATCCACCCTTCGCCCCATACTTTTCAATTCCTTCCCTCAATTTGGTCTCCAAAATTAGCTGAACCCTTTTGTCTATACTTGTCATTAGATCCACACCCGCAATAGCCGCAACTTGCTGAGTCGTTCCAAGCAGGATTGGTGCTCCTTTTGCGTCTCTCTCTCCACCAATAAACCCTGACTTACCGGAAAGCGCAAGATTATAATACCCCTCAAGGCCAAAATAGCCCAAATCTCCGCCATTATTATCCTTTCCGACAAAACCCAAAAGTTGGGCGGCACTTGAAGCCTCCGGATAATATCTCGCCTCCTGATTTTGAAAACCAATCCCTCTTATATTCATCTTCTCTATTTCACCTTTAACATCGGGGCTAACTCTTTCTTTTAACGAAACCCAGAAAGCGTCTTTTTTAGAAAGAAGGCCCGTTAGTCTATCTATCTCATCAAGGAGCGTTGTCTGATCCTTCACATCATCAACAAAATAAGGGGCAAGTTTCTCGGAAGTCCCACGGGGGTCAGTAATCTGACTTGGATTGGCAAAGACGAGCCAGGCATCAGCGCGGAGTGCCCAAAAACTGCCATCCGATGCTAAAATATTACCTCTGGGTGCACTTGTAACTTCGGAGACTTTATACTGATTCCCCGCCGCACGGGACAGGTCCGACCCTTTTACAATCTGCCAGTAAAAAAGTCTCAAAATTAGAACCGCAAAGACTATTATAAACGCAAAGGTTAGTAGATAAATTCGAGCTCGCATTTTGCGGTCATCTTAGTGCAGTGACAGGTCCGGTCTCCGACACATAAACAATATCCACTGGCTTTATAAATCCAAGTTCGGCGCTTTTTTCCTGAAGACTTGTAAGAGATAATGTTTTTACAAACGCATCCTCAAGTCCAACATTTTCTTTTGAAAGATTTTCACTGGTTTTTTCAAGACTGGCCACCTCGGCCCCACTAGTCACCGCCTCGATTGTATAAAAAACCGAGGTGACTGCAAAAACAACTATTAAACTGATAAATAAATATTTTTTAATCATTTGTTTTTTCTAGTATCCTCATCCTTGCGCTTCTGGCGCGTTTATTTACTTCTTTTTCACTTTCTTCCGGTACCACCGGTTTGAAAGTTATAAGTTTGTCACCGGAATTTTGCTTTTCCTTAAAAAAATCCTTAACTATTTCGTCTTCCCCAGAGTGAAAACTGATAACTACCAACCTTCCGCCTTTTTCCAAAAGTTTATAGGCTTTTGGAAGAGCTAACTTTATGTTGTCGAGCTCACTATTGACCGCAATTCTAATAGCTAAAAATGGTAATGTCGCCTCGTTTAACCCGGATTTTCCCGTCCTTAAACCCCGGCAGATTGTTAACAAATCTGAAACCGTTTTTATAGCCTGATTCTCGCGAAAACTTAGCACTCTATCCGTTATCCACCTGGCCGCTCCCGGTTCAAGTGTCGTCTCAAACATTTCTCTTAATTGATCCCCTCTAAGTGCATTAAGTAAATCGCTTGCTTTAATTCCCTGAGTTTCAGGATTAATTCTCATATCCAAGCTAGCATCGGGATTCTCAAACGAAAAGCCGCGGCCAAGATCTTTAAGGTGTAGGTTACTTACCCCCAAATCAAAAAGTATTCCGGAAACACGACCATACCCTTGATCCTCCGCAATCTTGTCAATATTTATGAAATTTCCCTGAACTAATCTGGCTTTTCCCGCCAACCTACTTTCGCTAATTCTGACCATCTCCGGATCCATATCAATTCCCAAAACATCTCCTCCAAGATTTGCGATTTCGAGCAGGTGCCCTCCCGTCCCCAGCGTTGCGTCAATATATTTGTGAGCCTTTTTAACGTGCAAACTCTCAACCACCTCACTTACCATTACCGACTCGTGATATTTTGGTTGGTTCATTTTTTGAAATTCTTTGCCAGCTGTTCGATATATTCGGAGGCATTGGCGACAACCTCCTTTTCTTTCTCTTCCCAACTGTTTTTGTCCCAAATTTCGGCTTTTTCTCCAAGACCTATAAAATAAACATCGTCTTTAAGTCCTGAGTACTCAACCAGCCTCTCCGGGATCACTATTCTTCCTTGTTCATCGGGAAAGACTTCATAAGCCGAAGCTAATATAAATCTTTCAGTATCGCGAACAGGATTAACAATTAAGTTAGTTTCACCCGTCAACCTTTTGTAAAGTGCCTTCCAAAATTCTCTCCCAACCAAAACCAAACACCCTTCATACCAACGTGCCAAAATAATCTTTTCTCCAAGTTCTTGGCGAAACTGAAAAGGAACAGAAATTCTGTGACCTGAAGCAAGCTTTGCAGGATATGTTCCTAAAAGCATAAAAGTAGTTTTTGAACTGGGCAGAGTTCATATTCAAAATGGTTTGAATGCTTACCATTCAATGCCATTAGATACCATTTTGATATTTTTTCACGGCCATGTCAAGGGGTTCTTCACGATTTTCACAAAAAACCTATAAGGAAGTTACTGACTTACACTACCTTTATGAGGAAGGCCATCTGAGGCAAAAACGCCGTAACCATTTTGCCAGACAACAGAAGAACTTGGCTGGGCAAAGGTTTGCATTGTAACAAAATAGACCCCGCTAGCCACTTTTTCGAGCGTATAGGTGAACTTACCATCCTGTGAGGTTAGCTTTGTGTCACCGAGTTGCAAATGAAAATCGGTGGAAAGCTTCCCTAAAAGCTTTCCGTTCCCATCTCTAAACCTGATAGTCATAGTTCCATGATCAACTCCCGCATCAAACCGGTATTTACCCGAAGAAGCCGAGCCCATCAAAAGTTTTCTTTCGATGTCCCCGCTCAACTGGACCGTTCCCGGTACTCCCTGCTGGCCCCCATTAGTCGTAGAATAAACAAGTTCATAATCCATGGTCTTTGCATTGGGAACGTTTATCTTTTCAACCTTAAAGTCTAAATAATGGCCAAGTGAATTAGGAACATTGGGGTCTTCGGTAGGAGTCAGAGAAACCGCAGGCCACTGCGATTGAGGTAGTTCAGGCACATTCATATCCTCGGAGTTATCAGTAGTATTTCCGGTTTTTGATCTGTTTACTAAAACAAAAACAACCCCCACAACTATCAAAATGCCGACTCCGATTAAAATTAGGGGAAGAAACTTTTTCATGCGAGTAATTCATTTTGGAAGTAATCCGTTAGCTTGTCAATATCAATCCTTTTTTGTTTACCAGTGTCCCGATAGCGTACCGTAACTTTTTTATCGTTCAAAGAATCAAAATCAACCGTAACACACCACGGGGTTCCTATTTCATCCTGAGCAAAGTATCGCTTCCCGATATTCCCCCTATCGTCCCAGGCAACAACAAAATTTTTCTTAAGAGCCTTATAAATATCCCTCGCCTTCTCAACCAGCTCCGGCTTATTCGCAAGGAGCGGGAAGACTGCAACTTTGTATGGCGCAAGCTTCGGGCTCAATTTCAAAACAATCCTGTCACCATCCTCATGATACGCATCAATCAGGAAAAATAATGCCGCCCTGTCAACCCCGCCGGAAGTCTCAATCACCCAGGGTGTAAATTCTTCGCCGGTTAAATTGTCTTTATAAGTTAAACCGTGGTTTTTCAAATCAAAGTCCCCCCTGTGATGAACTCCTTCAAATTCACTCCAACCAAACGGCGCTTCATACTCAATATCTGTCGCATACTTCGCATAATGAGCCCTTTTTTCGGGTTCATGATCCTTAAACCTTAGTTTTGATTTGGTCATACCCAAATTTTCATACCAGCTTAACCTTTGCTCTTTCCAATATTCAAAATTCTCTTTGCTTACTTGTTCATCCGGTCTGACAAAATACTCAAGCTCCATCTGTTCAAATTCACGCGATCGGAAAGTCAGATTTCCGGGAGTAATTTCATTTCTGAAGGCTTTACCTATTTGGGCAATTCCAAACGGAATCTTAACGCGGGTAGAGTCGGTTACATTCCTAAAATTAACAAAAACCCCTTGGGTGATTTCCCCGCGAAGATACGATTTTTCTTTCGGCTCCGTCGTTCCCAGAAGAACCTCCGTCATCAAATTGAAAGTTTTAGGTTCGCTCCAACTTACTTTTTCTCCATGTTCTTTCTCATGCTCGGCAATCGCCGCTTCATTATCGGCACGCACCCTTTTGTGGCAAATCTTACATTCAACTAAGGGATCTGTGAAGGCTTTAAGATGACCTGACTTTTCCCAAGTTACCGGATTCATTATTATCGCCGCATCAATTCCGACAACATCCTCCCGTCCGTAAACCATAGACTTCCACCATTCACGCTTAATGTTGTTTTTGAGCTCGACTCCCAAAGGACCATAATCCCAAAACCCTTGGTAGCCTCCGTAAATTTCACTTCCTTGGAAGATAAAACCCCTCCGCTTCGCAAGTGAAGTTATCTTGTCCATCGTCGTCTGCGACGAAACTCTCGAATCCATAGCTGAATTATATAGTTATTACTTTCCTTTGTGTAGTCTGTTCCAAATAAACGCGAACACCCAACCCATTATGTATCCAACAATAAAAGTAACAACAATTAGAGTTAATGCTGTTCCAAAATTAAACGGCAGTACTCTGTAGGGATTCGTTATAAGATGCAAACCAAAAATCCAATTCAAGTAAATCTGCGCCAACCCCAAATAAATCAAAAGCATCCAAACCGCATGCATCAGAGCGACAAAAACCCCAAGAACCATCGCCGTAGCACCTAATTTAAGCTTCATTCTTCTCACCCCCTCTCTATCTATTCAAAATCCAAACGGAAAAATTTAGAACTGTGGCAAAACTTACCCACAAGATATAAGGCCAAAGAAGATATGAGGCAATTTTGTCAATCTTATAAAACGCTTTTATCGTTGCCAGTATTAAATACCAAAGAATCAAGATTAAAAGCAGGGCAAGGAAAATGTTATGAAGCCCAAAAAACACTGGCGACCAGATAAGATTCAATACGAGCTGGAAGAAAAACAGCTTAAGGGCAGCTTTTATTTCCGGCTTTTTAATTCCTTTCCGGAAAATCAAAACTGCGGAGACTGCCATTAAAAAATAAAGAATTGTCCACGCCGGGCCAAAAATCCATGATGGAGGCGTAAAAAAGGGTTTAGAGAGAGTGTTATACCAATTAAGATCCACTAAATTCATCATAACTCTAATGTATAATTAACGCTAGCGTGCTAAATATTTTTGAAGGTGACCGACCAATTTGGCAAAACATATTAATAGGGGTCGGGCTTTTTATGGTCTTTGTAATCGGCTTCGGAGTTCCGTATCTTGCCTTCAACTTCGGTAAAGTTTTTACAAAAAACCCATTTAGACAAATTCTTCCCACACCAAACATCTATGCTAAAGCCACCCCAAAACCAATCGACCAAATCAATCAATCTAAGGGAACTTATAATGTGCTCCTTCTGGGTTACGGAGGCGACGGACATGACGGGGCTTTATTAACAGATAGTATTATAGTTATTCACGTAGATACTATCACCAAAAAGGCAGCTTTAATCAGCATTCCAAGAGACCTCTGGGTATCGGGAAATCATAAAATAAATGCGGCCGGTATTAACGGCTTCCAAAACTCCGGCCCGGTAGTACAAAACGTCATAGGGCTTCCGATAAATTATTATGTCTCCGTAGATTTTGGAGGATTTATAAAAATTATTGATGATCTTGGCGGTATCACGGTTCAGGTTCCAAAGACTTTTGACGATCCTTTTTATCCAATAACAGGTCAGGAAAACAATGTCTGCGGATATTCGAACGATCAGGTTAATGCTCTAAAAGCTCAATATTCGGGAACCGCTCTTGAAGAACAATTCCCCTGCCGTTTTGAACATCTTCATTTCGATGTTGGGTCGGCAAATCTTGATGGGGTGACCGCACTTAAATTTTCCCGTTCCCGCCATGGAGATAGTGATTTCGGAAGATCTTTAAGACAATTTGCCGTACTAACCGGAGTCGAAAATAAATTAATCTCCCTTAACGCTACCGGAAAGTTAAATGACATAATAAACACCGTTTCGCAGATTGTCAGAACAGACCTCGATGCCGGAACCATCAAAAGCTTGATCGCTGTTTTCGGAGACCCCAAGGCCTATACAATTAAACAAATTCAACTGACAACTGACAATGTTCTTAATCAGGGAACAGCCGCGGACGGAGAATATATACTTTACCCCAAGGCAGGAATGTTTGAATACTCAGAAGTTCAAAAATACGTCTCGGGTAGTTTTTAAATTTTCTTGAGGCTTGAAAGAATAGAGTTTATTTGACTAACTAATGTCATATCGGGTCCAGCCGGTGCGGTAACACTAATATGACCGAAGCTTGTAATATCCCCCCAGGAAGTTCCATTCCCCTGACAAACCACATATCCCCCGGAAGAAAGAGTGCTAAGACGCAAGTTATCTCCGGATTGATCCGTGATAGCGGTAAATGAAGTAAATCTCTGTGACATCTCACTATCAGCGTCTCCGGGATAAAGACAGCCTCCGCCTCCAAAAGCTCCCTGAGAAATAGTTATCGAATAGGCACCTTTTGTTATTGTAAGCTTGTCTGATTGTCCGGCAATAGATCCGTCCTTTGAATACGACCAATCGGACGGAATATTAATAGAGTACGCGCTCATTGATAAAATTCCCCCGGCTTTAATCTCTGTGGGTGTCAAGGCTGTTGGTGTTGGAGAAACTGCCGGCGAATTAATAGGAGTTGCAACTTCTGTGCCCTGAACGGAAACTGCCTGAGGTTTTGTAAACGAAACTTGAGGAAGCCATCCTTTGAAATAAGCAGTAACACCAAGGCCCACTATCAATGCCGTAACCACTACCGAAATAAAATATTTCATAACTTTCAAGAAATTATACAACACTATGCAAAACCTGGTAATATGAATTGGAAAGAGGGTGAGAAAAATGAGCGGTTTCAAATCAACGCTGGAAAAAGATACTGCCGCAAACACTTTCTTCCGCAAAGTAATTTTTACGGCACCACATTCACAATTAGTTCTAATGTGTCTTGCCCCTTCTGAAGAAATCGGAATGGAGGTTCATCCCGAAAACGATCAGTTCTTAAGATTCGAGTCGGGAGAAGCAAAGGCAATAATAAACGGGGAAGAATTTATACTAAGTGCTGGGGATTGCGTTATAGTTCCGGCAGGAAACGAACATAACATAATTAATACGTCAAAAACTACGGAACTCAAACTTTATACGATTTATTCTCCGGCACATCATCCGGACGGAACAATTCACAAAACTAAAGCCGAAGCTCTTGCAGCCGAAAACGCCAAGCATTAAAAGAGGCTGTGCTGAACGTTTGATATATCTTCTTTGGGATAGGAAAAATCAAGCTTAACTTCGTGTGTCTCGTTCCAAAAATCAATGTATTTTAGAACTCCGTTATGAAGGGCGTGATCATAAATGTTTTTGGTTATTTCAACGTCCATTTCACAATACTTTTTAAGCTTCTCAAGACTTTCTTTTGAGTGTGTGAGCCAATATTTGATCGCGTTTTCACCGTTATCATTTTTCTTTGTCCCAAGAGTTGCCCGAGCCAGCGAATCAAGAGAAACCCTTTTTCCGATAGCGATTTTAATCTCATCCAAAATATCAAAATGGGCCAGCCTCTCCCAATGCGCAGGTAAATACGGAGATAGAGCAGGAACATCGAAACCTTTGGAGTTAAACCCAATTATACGGTCAGCGTTTTCTATAAGCTTAAACATTTCGGGAAAGTCCTCTTCCCAAAAAGATTGCATCTTACCCTCTATCTCTTTGAGATCACCGCCAAGCTTCCTTGTGTAAACGGAAACTATTGAAACACCAAGTTTTGACGGATCAAATCCGCTTTCGTCATCAAAAAACTTTTTTGTTTCGGTGTCAAAAATAACTTCGTAAACGCTTTTTGACATATTTTTTGGGTAGCTACTATTTTAACGCTATTTTTTCCTAACTAGAAGTATCCCGAGGATAAAAACCGTAATCATATCAAGTTGACATAAAACACAAACCGGACAGATTACGTGAAGCCCAAAAAGTTCACGATATGCAATATAAAGACAAAATACCAAGCCAAAAGTTGCCATACCCAAAAGGAGCTTTGCGTTCTTCTTTATAGCGGAGAAAAAGATCACAACATAGCCGATTAAACCAATTAGAGGTGTGGGGATTCCCAAAGTTTTGGCAACAACACCACTGATAACTGCATCGCAGTTAACGGTCTCGTTTATGTTACAGGGCTGAAAACTGGGATGAAAAAACTGCTCCCAAAGAAGAAATATGGCAAGGCCAATACCAACCAAGGCCAAAACTTTAACCCAAAAATATAATTTCTCCTTCACTCCCTAATTAAAAGGCATGCAAACTTCTCTGTCAATTCCGAAAAATGAAAAAATGATAAAAAAGCCCTATAATACGACATGAGTAAAGAGGCAAGAAACTATAGAGCTCTTAGAAATAGTCTTTTGGCAGCAATAATCCTGGGTATCCCAACTATAAATTTTGATACCACAAAAATGGTACTTAAACACCTATCAGGTGGTGTACCCGATTGTTCCCACGGTGAAGCCGCTAATCCCTCAAGACCATATGATTTAATTGCCGTTTTTAGCGCAGGCACTTACGTTGATGGTGACGGAAAAATTCACCCAAACACCGCCCAAAGAGAACGCCTTCAGGCAGCTGCGAAAGCCTATGTCGAACGACAAGCTGATAAGATTTTGATCATAGATGCAGGGGATAATAACGTCGCGGAAGCTTCAATCGAATTTATACAACAAGAGGTAAAACAAATTTCTCATGGAAACACCGAATTAGATAGAAACTCTGTAGATATAGCCGACGGATCAGTAAATACGGCAACCAACGCCCGAGATTTAAGAACATACTCCGACCTACACGGGTACAAAAAGATATTGGGCATTACACACGCGTCACATGCGCCTCGGGCCGAAATCTTAAGTTGCGACTACGGGGTGAATATAAAAGTCGAGCCGGTAGAATCGTTCTATCCCCAACCCGAATATTCCATAACCTCGCAGGAAGCAGTCGATCAAGAAAGACTGAGTCGCCTTAAAGAAGAATTAGAAACATTATCCCTTGTTTACGATCCACTTGGTTTTTTACAGATGGCCGCGAAATCAGGACAAAACTCTTTGGAACAAACGGCAACCAAAACTCCTTACCCCATAAAACCATCTAAGTGAAAGCATAAAATGTTGTTATAATTTGATTATGCTCAATCACCCGAATAACGAAATTGCCCTGAATGATGAATCCCGGTACACAAATGTCCAAACCCATATCGAAGAAGTTTTGGGGGCCGGCAAAATTAACTGGGAAAAACTCAAAGGAACACACACTGACATAAAAGTAGGCTTCGAGCACATATATACGGATGGAATGTTTAGTATGAGATGCTTTGAAAATCCGGGCAGGTGGGGAGATTTGTCCGTCAATCAATTTGAAGGCGAAAAAGATTCGGGCTGGCTTTGGCAGGAAAATTTCAGGTTTGATTCACAAAACCGCGCCAATGCCGTAATCCGTAGAGTTTCGGCAGATTTTTCCCAAAATCTCCCGGGTTATCTAATGTTTTCCGAAAGCGGAAGTGTGATGGCAATAGGCTGCGAAGCCCCTGAAGCTTTAATCAAATCCTCGCCGGAAGAAAGAGCAGAAATGTGCCGCACCGCCGTAAAAAACGTTTTAACCAAAAGGGGATTACTTAAAGATGTAATAGAAGCTACCCCGGAACCAACTCAACAGGATAATAGTCTTGGAATTAATCTTCTTGCTTCGGGTAAATAATTATTTGCAGTTAAGAGCGGAGAGACACTGCGTCTTATCGTTCCCGCTAAGATTATCGCAGTACGCACATTGAGAAGAATTGCCCGTTGAACCCGTAGACTGCGGCGCGGCCGTCGGTACTAGAGAACCAAAATCCTGGAAAGTTATATCTTTCGGTAGAGTAAACATTGTCGGATCGGAAGCCCAACTCTCACACTTATAATCTTGAGGTTGTTCAGCCTCCATTGCACCACTCTGTCCTGCCTCGGCTGCACTTGGTGACATTGAAGGAGCAGGTGCACTCGTTGCGTCAGGGTTAAAAGTCATCTTAAAACCGGTTTTTTCACCATCGGTCCAAATGTAGCTGGTCGTTCCGTCAACAATCATATGTGAATTTATTGTCTTACCGCTTTCAGTAACACCAAAGTCTCCCCTAACTTTTCCACTTGCAACATAAACCGTGCCCCCTGTATAAGTACATTTCTGCGCGCTCCCCAACCCCAACAAATCTTTCAATGTTGTAGGTTTGCTCGCATTTTGAATTACTTGGGCAATCGGATTTGCCAACCTCTTGAAGTGTTTATAAACTCTGTATGCTCCGTATCCGCCGACCAGAAGAATCAAAACTACGGCGATTGCGACAACCAATTTATTTTTCACTTTGTTATTTTAACTTAAACAAATAACTAAATGCAAATAGCGTCACGGCAGTTAGAACTACAGCCGGACCGGATGAAATTCCAAAAGATTTTGCAATTAAAATTCCTGCTACGGAAGAAATAATTCCGATAATTACAGATACCAAATGGTAGTTCTGAATACTTTTAGCTAAATTCTTCGCAGTTACGGCGGGAATAATCACCATTGCTCCGGTCAAAAGAGTTCCCAAAAACTTTACCCCCAGGGCAACAACTAATGCAACCAAAACCAAATAAATCAGATTTATTTTCCCTATATTTATCTTTTGAGATTTGGCCAAGTCTTCCGAAACAACTCCCAAAAGAAGATTTTTTGAAATTGCATAAGTGGTCACAAAAATTATAATTGCGCCAATTATCACGAATGCCCCGTCAAACATTGTAACTTTATCTATATTCCCAAAAAGAGCTTCAAGTAAGTCCGGTTCGGGAGTCAAAAGAAGTCCCAAGGAAAGCGAGGCCGTAAAAAATACTCCGACAAGAGCTTCCGGATAAACTTCCGAATGTTCACTTAAATACCAAATCCCGAAAGTTGCAATCAAAAGCGCAGTTAGGGCACCAATCATCGGGTTAATTCCGAATGTTAAAGCTATCGCAATTCCGGGAAGAGCCACATGGCTTAATGCGTCCCCGACCAAGGACATACGCTTAAGAACCATAAAACTTCCCAGGTATGCGCTCACTGCGCCTACCATTGCCCCGATAAAAAGTAAAAATAATATGTTAGTGGTCATGATCGTGATGTTTGTATAAATGGACTTCTTCACCGTACATTTTATTTAAGATTTCGCGGTCAATCGCCGTCTGCGGCGGCCCGAAACAAACCATTTCGCGGTTTAGACACAAAACATTATTTGCGTACTTATTTACAACTTGAAGTTCGTGAGAAATAAAAATTATTGTTAAATCCGCTTTTGCCTGAAGTTTATGGATTAAAGAATAGATCGTTTCTTCCCCGGCAACATCAACCCCCGCCGTGGGCTCGTCAAAAAGA
Organism: bacterium; assembly: GCA_021824915.1. GTDB lineage: Bacteria > Patescibacteriota > Microgenomatia > UBA8517 > UBA8517 > JAKAJP01. Next base: position 28,557 of record JAKAJP010000018.1, on the reverse strand, counting down.
AGGATATTTGGGTTATTCAAAAGCGCATAGGCAATTAACACTCTTTGCATTTCTCCTCCGGATAAATCCCCCATTCGGGTTTTTAGAACTCTTGCATCGTTATGAACGTGATTGGCTTCTTTCTGAAAACCGACTTCTTCCAAAACTTCATGAATTTTTTGATCACTCTTTTCCTTAAATTTCAAAAATTCGTTAACGGTTAATGGTAAATCTTTTGCAACGGAAAGTTTTTGAGGAACATAACCGATTTTGGCATCCGCCGCCCATGTAATTTTTCCGAAATAAGGAATAAGCCCTAAAAGAGCGCGGAAAAGAACGGATTTTCCCGCCCCATTCGGCCCGATTATCGCCAAAGTATCGTCCCTTTTTATATCAAAACTAATTCCATTGAGGATTACGTGATTATCAAATTCAACCTTGAGGTTTTCAACAGAAAGAATATTCGCCCCGTCGCTCATGATTCATTGTATCATTCATAGAACCAATTCCAATCCGGATTTTCGACTTCTTTGATATCAGCCCTGAACATTTTATAAACTCCATCCTCATTTACCGTCTGCCACGTACCCTCATAAAAATGCATTTCCGCTTCCCCATCCACCCAATTTTTAGTAGAAAATTTCACAAACGCCACATCTCCCGAATTTTGATATCTTTCCGTCTTGAAAACATTAACATCCAAAATGTCGGTAAACCGGTTCGTCCACTCCTGATAGTTAGTCTTTTTAAGGTACTCCGCACTCAATAAATTAAAACCATCCCGCATTCTTCTGGCTTTGAGATACGTGTAGAAAGCATAGACGGCATCTTCGGGAGATTTTGAAGGATCAACATTAATTTTAGTTATATTTTGGTCGGTAAAACTGGGAATCAGGTTTTTGGCATCAACACCGGTGATAAACAAGGAAAGCCCGGCCAGGCTTTGGGTATTAATGCCCACGACTTGTCCGCATTGATCAACAAGCGGTCCTCCACTCATCCCGCGAACTAAACTGAGGTTGGTCTGGATATAACCCACAGGGGAAGTCTTCTGCTTTCTGAAATTTACAAAATTCCCTTTTACGACAGTGGTTTCTCCACTTAAATTCGTACCCAAGGCATACCCTCCTGAAACCAAAGGTTCATCTTCGTAGAGTTTAATTTCGTCGGGAAGTTTAAAAACCAAGTCGGATCTTTTTTCTTTAACAAATAACAACGCCAAGTCAGCATCTTTATTTCCCAATATTTTTACAGGCGTCGTAAAGCTTCCGTCCGGAAATACTATCTTGGGGCTTGGCTCGTCCGCGATTACATGAAAATTTGTTAAAACTTTGTCATCTTCGACAAAAAATCCGGAACCTTCAGAATATCCCCCGATTATCCTAACAACCGATTTTTGCAACTTCTGATTTATTGGGTACCCTAATGCGCAAAATGTTTTCCTAAAACTTCCGTATTGTCTTTTCAGATAGTCGGCTATAACAACGAGAGTTAGGCATAAATAAATCACAACTATTGTCAAAACGATCGATTTAAGAAAATTTTTAAGTGATTTGAACGGAAAAACAATACAGTCAATTATTAAGCCTATAAAGGCAATCAGAAGTTTAATCAAAAACTTTAGAAGATAATAAGCGGAATAGGTAATCAGCTTGATTGGGAAAAGATAAATTGGAAGAAGAAGTTTTTTGAAATATTTTTTAATTCCGAAAACAAAATTTTTAAATTTAAGTCTGATATTTGTCGCCAATCTTCCAAAAATGTCCATTACTTTTCAAAAGATTTTATTAATTTTCTATATTCACAAAACTCACAGTCGGGATCTGAATCAGGGATTTCGTCCGAACCAAGACATTTCTTGATTTCAAAAATTGTTGGTTCTACCCAAGAATCATCACCTTTATAGGAGATTATTGAGAGATTAAAAACTAACTTCTTATCAAATTTTGGTTTTTCTTTACTTGCATTGGCAAAAACAAAATAACCAGTATCATTTACCTTGAATCCGCTTTTTCTGAAAATCCATTGGTAAATTTCCATTTGCTTTTTGTATCCTTGCTTATACTCATCTTCCAACGAAATTTCTTTACTTGTACTTGTAGATTTATAATCAACAACTAAGAGTTCTTTTTGGGAATTAATCCAAAGATCATCAACTGCCCCGAAGATTTCTAGGTTTGTTCCTTCATGCAAATATCTTTTACCGACAAAATTTTCCCGCCATTTGTCAATTTCTGGGTGGTCAAAAGGAACTGCTTTAATGTTGTACAACGTCATAAGTTCGTGAGGTTTCTTTTCTTTACGGAGTAGATCAAATTCCTTTTTAAGGAGGGCATCAACAGCAGAGTTTAATGAAAAACTGGGGATACTCGTTCTCCCCAAACCAAGCCGACAATCCAAATAGAAACACCTAGGGCATTCTAAAAATAAATCGATCTTGCTTCTGCTGATAGCAAACGGCTTATCCGATTTAGGATCATACAAATTTCTGGCTCGTTGGTGGTATTTATTCATTTCTATAACTTATTTACATCATCGCTTTTTAAATAACCTACATTATTTAAAAATTCATTTGGTATCCAATCAATAAATATACTTCTTTCATTAGGGTCAATAAATTTGTGATCTGGTGTCATGGGGTTTATATACCATCTGTTACTTACCAGGAATAATTTTTTTCTAGTCCGGGTCATTGCAACTAAAAATTGTGAAATCTCAACATCACTTATAATATCTTTATTTTTGGGAAGTGAGCCGTTATGTGCCCCGAGAAGGAAAACGTGCCCACCAGACAATCCTTTAGCTCCCTTATACGAGGTAAGCAAAATCGACGGTTTTGTTTTGTCAATTTGAGTCTCGTCTTTTGGTTCTTCATCTTTGTATCTAAAATTTTCAATTATTTCCGTGTAATTATTTGGTAATGTTTTTTTCAATTCATTAACAAATTCATTTTTAAAAGTATCCTTGTTTGTGATACTTTTAATTATCTCTAAGATCTTTTGGTGTGTTGATATTATTTCCTTCGGTAATAAATCGATAATTGGAGTTGCGTTTTCTGACCCAGCAATTATATCCGCAAGTGTTTTTTCACCGATAGAAAATTCTGCCAATATTCTCCAACCCATGTTGGAGAATTCATCAGCCAATAGTAACCTGTAAGCATCACTTAAAGAATAAGTAAACTCTTCACTTGGAGTAAATATTATGTTAGCAAACTCCTTCTGGAGTTCTTCATAGACTACTCTGAGATAATATGATGGACCAATTATTAAAATGGTCGGATACCCGCCCTTATGAGAATCTTGGATATCTTGGACATCTATTTTTTCTGCCATTCTTCGCACATATTTTGCCACTGTTTTTATCGTGCTACATTCAACAAAATCGACTTTCTGATGTTTAACACTATCGTTCTCCTTATCTGGAAGGTAACATTCATAATTTTTTTCAATCCTATCTTTGAAAAAACCAAACCTCTGAACATTTTTGATGAAAGCATTCATGGCATTAACTATCACTAACGTACAACGACTACAATATTTAGGCTTAAAAACCTTGAACCTTCCCGATCGATACAACTCTTTAATATATTTTGAGGAAGCCGAACGGCCATCATACAGGGCTTGATCATCGTCTCCAGCTATTAGTATTGGTCCACGCTTTTCTAAAAGTTTGATGAGTTCTATCTCAAGTTTGTTAAAGTCCTGGTATTCATCAACTATGATTTGGGTAAATTCTGGTAAAACGGCTTCATCTTTTGTTGCCATTTTAAAAATTCGATATACAGAATCATTGAATGAAACGGTATTATAGTAATCACCTCGTTTAATATAAAAAGGTATTTCTGACCCATATTCATCAAGTTCTTGAAATTTTGTATCAAACTCCTGTAGATCTAACCCTAACAACTCCGCATCTCTTTTAATGATGTCTGATAAATACGGTTGTAAATCAAAAGAACCTTTTTGGTTATGCAACAATCCCTTTGCAAATTCATGAAAAGTCTTGCATGTATTTTTTAATTGTATTTTTTGATCAATATCTGATACCAATCTTCTGATAAACGTTAGTACTAATTTTTTTCCGGTAGGGTTCTTCTTAATTACCGCCTCAAATATAAAAGTTTTACCCGTTCCGGGACCAGACACTATCAGTCGTTTCTTTTCAGTGGAATTAACAATTTCCTCTGTTTGTGCTGTTCTTTCGTCTTTTTGTTTTTTATGTAGGATAGGATCACTCATTGGACTGTTTTGTGGTATTTTCTACAATCTCTACCTCTTCTGATGATAAGTCATAGAGTTTATAAACTAATTGGTCAATCTGATTTTCATAATCTATAACTTTCTTTTGTTTTTCAAAGTCGGTCAAATAATCGCCAGAACTCGTGAGAAATAGTATTTTTTCTACAATTTTGATAAATGGGGATTGCTCACTCAATGTAAGTTTTTTAATAGGTATTTCTGAAAGAGGCTTTTGGTAAAATTCAAGCGTTTCGCCTTTCCTTTTACCCTTATTAAACATCCACAAGAGATATAACTTTGAATTTAGAAGAGCCAAAATATATTTTAGATCTGTATAGAAGTCTTTCTGGTTTATAAAATAAACATCTTGGCTTGCAAACCAATCGCCTTCAACATATGCAAAATTGTTAGAACTACTTCTATAAGGAGTTATTATTTTGGGTTTGGTAAATATACTTTCTTTTTTTGGTAGGAACATTACAAAATAATTTCCATTATCTAGCCATTTTTTAACGATCTCTCTTGCAACAGCGTTTTTAAGAAAATTTCGTTTAACACCAGTTAATATCGTCTCAAATTTAGAGAAATGTTGTTCAAGATTTTTTGATAGCTTGATTGGTTTTCCCTCGTCTCGTATGTAAATAAGGTAGTATTTATTTTTGGTGTTGGCATAGTATTTCTTAACATCTGAATTTTTGTAAAACTTCTTTATGTACTTTTGGTAATCTTCATCACTCAGATTCAAGTCTTCTAATTCCTCTTTCGTTAAAACGTAAATACCGTCACCCTTTTTGACAAAAGAATTTCCAAATTTTTTAATATGTTGGCTTGAAACTCTATCGGCACCGGAAAAAACTCCTGGACTAATTACGCACGCGTCATCAAGAAAATAATACTGCCGTTTAATTTTTTGTAAAATGTTCTGCAATGCACTATTTGTGTCAGTTGAACCATTTAACCTTATTTGACAGTCTTGTCCCTCAAACAAGTATTTTTGAGGAATTTGGTAATACGAGGTTTTGTCGTCTTTCCCGTTTAGGATCATTTGAATTTCGTTGATAGAAGCTGTACCTTTTCGTTGTGTTTCACAATTTAGGCTTATTTCATTTTCATTTCGTCCTTTTACAAGAATTGTAATTATATTATGTTGCCCTTGGGCCGCTTCGAATACTTTTAGCTCATTAAAATTGATCAGATATTTTATACATGTCCGATCCCTAATATCTCTTCGTAATTTTATTGCCCCGGTAGCGGTTAAAAAATAATTTGTACTTATAAAAGAGATTACCGCGGTTTTATCACCCATCTCGATACCCTTATGAAAAAAGAAATAGAAATAGTCCATCCATCGCGTGTAGAATTTTTTGCCAAATTCAGTTTTAGCCACTTCATGGAATATGTCTTCATTACCTTTTTCACCCACATAAGGAGGGTTTGCAATTATTATGCTGAATCCGTTTTTAATCCCGAACATCCATTCAGGATCAAACCATGAAGAAGGTTCATGGCCGAATGGGTCCCAAGTAGTAAGATATTTCGTGCGTTCGTTCCACGAGTTATTGTTCACCGTGTATTTTCTTAACTCATCTCTTATTACATAAAATCTTTTTTTGCATTCCTCCCTTTCGTGATTGTGTGAGTTGAAATAGTCATCCATTATATTTCTGAGTTGGAGAATCATTTCCCCTTCATCAGAACCTAGTAGATTTTGCTGTTCAATACCGGATTTTTCTTCGGGAAAACCAATCAAGCTATTGGCAGTAACAAATTTAAAGTCCAAATTTGGAAGGGGTTCAATGCCTCGATTCTTCTCACTGTCGTCCACTGTTTCTTCAACAATTAAAGTTAAAAAGCACCGAAGTCTAGATATTTCTGTTGCAACGGGTTGGATGTCAACACCAAATATGCTTTGCCTAATGACTCCAAGTTTTCTGATGTAATCAAAATTCTTATGGTCAAACTCATGTTCTATAAGTTTCCTTACTTCTGCAGGAGTGGACAAGATTTGTTTCTTAAACCACAATTGTCCATCTGGATCGGTTTGTTGGAGGATAAACACAATTTTCTGTAAAGCACCTATCGGAAAAGCACCAGATCCGCAAGCGGGATCTAAAATTTTAACTTTTTCTAAGGCATCTATAATTTTTTCTTTTTCTCCTGCCGTTAACGGATTTTCTACGTCATCACCCAGATCGTAGCTTATAATTGCCCGTAATTTTTCTTCACTTATATTAGTTTTCACTTTCAGATAAAGAAGCAGGCTTTCGTCAACCATATAATTTACAATCACTCTTGGTGTGTAATAGCTTCCCGTACTTTTTCTTGCAGATTCACCTGTCTCTGGATTAATTTCAGCAAGAAGATTTTCGAATATCCGGCCGAGCATTTCGGGATCAATAGAAAGCTCTTCGTCGTAGCTAGTATTTTCGTCGATCGTAAAGTTGTAAGTTTCAAGAATTTCAAAAAAATCTTTGAACCAACTATCAGGAATTATTAGTGTGTTTTGAAATTGTGATTGAATATCGCCATTGGTGCGTTTGTAATAGTCATCGTCTTGGGGAGAAAATAATCCTCCATTTAAGTAAGGGACATGAGAAAATGGTTCTTCTGCAAAATCATTCTTTCTTGATTTAACTTGCATATTCAAAACTTCAAAAAAAATCGGTTCAAGAATTTTGTGATAATAGTTTTCTGTTTTTTTAATGGCCTCAAGAGATAACAATTCCTTTGGCATTAAAGCAAGACCAGCATGACTTTTCTTTTCTCTCAAAAACCAACAGAAAATTATGCGACCAATCAAACGAACCGCAAATTCAAGATTGGTTTGACTTTTACCTTCAATTGAGGGGAGCTTGAGCAAACCTGAAACAAGTTTTGTAAAGGCCTGGGATATTTCCTTGTAAAATTCCTTATTAACGACTTCGATAGAAAATCTATTTTTCAAATCTTCAAAATCCAAAACTTTCCCTTTGCTGACTAAAAATTTCGTTGGGGTATTTATTTTGGCGTTCGGTCCTAGAAAAAAAGATAACCGTTTGGGGTTGGAATAAGAAAGAGTTACTTTACCTTTTTCAGTCGGTTCGGGAGTAGCCGTCATTAATGAAAAACGCCAATCTTTGTTATCCGCAGAATGAAAAACTGCTAAAGCTCGAAAGATTGCACTTGACCGCATTACCGAAAAAGCGTCTTTTGTTAAAGCAACGCGTTTATTTGGCGAGCCTTCAAATAAAAATTCAAAAACTTGAAGATCAAGATTTTTACTTTCTCCTAAATAATTCGCTTTTTGTATCGAGGATAGGCCTTTAGTGTTAACAGGTCTGACGTCTCTTTTGAAATCTGTTAAAAAATCTTCTTCAAGAAATTTAAGAATGTCGTCGCGTTGATATTCATTATGTAGTTGAATCATGTTAATTGCTCGGCAAATAGTATTAATTCTTCTGCAGATTCGGTGTGTTGAGATCGGTTTAGTATGTTTCTCACAAATACCTCGGGAATTATTGACAGAAGTTTTTTGTAAGAATCTTCAATTTTATTCGCATCAAGCTGAGAAATATCCTTCAGAGATCCATCGCTAATATCATCTAGGGTTTTAATAATGGAGATTATATCCTCACAATAGTTCCTAGCAGTAGGTAGTTTTTCAGCAATTACTTTCAATAAATTTATCGCCGTTGCTCTTCTACCTTTTATTTGTGGTAGCTCATGCTTTGCGAATAATTTTTCTTTAGCTAAGTTAAATACGTCGGTAAAATTCTTATCCACTACATCACCAATTTCGTCAGGCTCTGATTCAAAGATGGGCAACGATTCTTCTGCAGACGTAACTTTTATTTCATCGGGTATTAAACCGTATGTAAAAATTGTGTTTTGACCTTTTTTACCAAAAACAATTGTCCCCAAGTTCTTCTGACCCTTTCTTTTAATACGGCTCCTTCTAGGAAGTTCCAAAACCTTTTGCGTAAGTTCTTTGTCTTTTAGAGATTTTTCGTAATTCTCTCTATGTTTTGTATCCCAAGAAAGTTTTTCATCTTCTCGTCTTGCTCGATCAAACTCATCTTTAAAGAAACTAACAAGTTCTTCATCTTTGGTAAGGGTTTTTGTATCACTACCAACAACTGCATTTATTAGTTTCATTTTCAAGGTCGATATCAATTTTACCCGGGTCTCTTCTTCACCGATTACTGTGGGGAAGCAGTTATAAATATATAGAAAGTCAAAGACTTTTTTGTTGATACGATTAATACGTCCAACTCTTTGAATTACTCTTGTTGGATTATATGGGATGTCGTAATTGATAATAATTCCAGCCCTATGTAGATTGAAACCTTCGCTAAGAGCATCTGTTGCTACCAAGACATCAAAATCATTTTGTTGTTGAGTTACTGGAAGCGATGCATCAAAATTTTGGCGAATAACTTTTTTATAGGCATCTGTCCCTTCAGAAGCTGTATACTTTGCGACTCTATCCAAGCCACGTTTCAAAATCTCCTTATACAAATAATCTACAGTGTCTTTGTAACCTGAAAATATAACTATTTTTCTGTCTGGGTTTTCAGTCAAAAGATCACGAATTTTTTGAATTACATTATCTAGTTTTGGATCAAGCTCCACATATTTCTTGTTTGAATACCAGTCATCCCTAATTGTTTGAAGAAGTTTAGTATCGTGTCGTACATCGTCGATAAACTTTGAATCAAGCATATCCTTGCTGATCTCAAGTAATCCCTTTTTATTTCGTAATAACTCAAGTTCATCTGAAAGTGAATCTACTTCGCCGTCCTCACTTTGGTAATCTTCTGGGTCTGGTAGCTGCCCCTTTTTCATAATTGGTACAGATCCTAAAGTATCCCACCAGTGTTCAATTAATTTGTTGGACTCGATCATCTTATCGAGAGTTGATCTAAAGGCATCTTTTGAACTTTCAAAACGCATAACTAAAAGTCGTCGCATGAATTTTGCTAAGTTAGATTGTGCTGTTCGAAGATCTTCAATGTCATCAAACTCGCTTTTGTACTTATCGATAAACTTTTTGCGATTTTGATCATCCATGTAGACTTCAGAGGTCGGCTTATATCTGGCCCCGATAAACCCTTCGTTGTCTGGTTTAATAATTAAGTCTAAAGTTTTCGTATAAGGTTCAAGTAATTCACCGAGATCGTATTCAAGGGGTTCAGGTCCTCTAATTTCAGCAAACGAAATATTCTGGCGATGTAAATCTTCCCGGTAACGTGTTATGTAATCCAAATCGAGACGCGATCGCCTGATAATAATTGTTTCGATGAGTCTTCTTTGTTCGGCGGCTATTTCAGAGGCCTCCTTATCAACTAATTCTTGATCCACACCTTTAGTCATATCCCTTCGCAGTTTTTTATATCGCTGAATAAGATCGCGATAACGAAGACTCAAATTGTCAACCGAGCGAATCGTAGATTGCCCGGGTGTTTGGAAAAGTTTTATCAATGCAAATACGTCCTTTGGATCATTGTTAAACGGCGTTGCTGTTAGAAGAAGAATTTTATTTTCAGGGTTACTACGACAAACCTGATGGAGTAGCTTGTAATCATTGGTATCCTCATTTCTAAATCTATGAGCTTCGTCGAGCACAAACAACATTGGCTCGTTTGATTCGTGATATCTATCATAAACTTCTTGTATTTTTCCAGAGCTATAAACTTTTGAGCCTCTAATACCAAATTGCTCTTTATATTCTTCCCATTGGGACATTAGATGGGGTGGAGCGATGATGACAGTTTTAATATCCATGTTTCTGGCGACAGCTAAGGCAATGATACTTTTACCTAGTCCTACAACATCCGCAAGAATTGCACCATCGTATTTATTGAGTTTATCTATTACCATTTTTATTGCATCGACTTGGTATTCAAGGTCAATATAAAGTCCTTTTGTAATGGTGCTAGGCGTTTTTAAGGACTCTATCTCCTTTTGCTGGAATAATTCCTGTAAAACTCTAATATAAATTTGGTACGGAAGCGGTGTGCTATATTTCCAAACACGGGGTTTGATTGATTCAATAAACTCGTCTCGGGTGTTAGTATCTGCTATTGAGATTGATTTTGAATCACTCCACATTTCTTCAAATTCACCGACCAATTCAGTAAATTCACTTTTCTCATGGCTTGAGCGATTCAATTCACCTTGTCCATTTAGTCCTCTGTAAGATAAATTACTTGAGCCAAAAAAGGCCGTACCCGGCAAATCACCATTTTGATCAACCCCTTTTTTGTTAAATGTTAAGTAAAATTTGCCATGATAATCGTCTATCGTCTTTCTAATTTCTAAAGAGCCATCTTTAATCTTTTGCATATAAAGCTCGTAAAGTTCGTTGGCTTTGTTTGAATCGAAAACATCACTATCGTTCATGAAGCCCACAAAGGCGTCTATGTAGTTTAATTTTTTAACCGTTCGGGAATTGATGGAGTCTCTGGTTTGATATTTGGAAAGATCAACGTCTCCACCCTTCGCCTTTTGGGAGATTTCGGATATAAGTTTGGGGTCAACTTCTAAGCCAACCAATATACGGACTTTTTTGTCTTTGAGTTCTTTTGCCAAAGCTTCAAAACCGGAGAAGTAAAAGAAACCGACTGCAATATCAACTCTATCAGCTGTCACCAACGCGTTTTTAAGTGCATCTTGAAGTGTTTGGTTTTTATTATCTATAAGCGACATTCTGCCTGTATTTTACAACTTTTTCGGGCTGAACTACTATTTTACTCTTAAAATAGCCAAGGTCGTTTGCGAAGTTTAAGTTTTGAGAATATTATGGGCATATGTTCAACCCGCTTGTAATAAAAAGAGATATTTTGGGAATAAGCTTCAATATTGAGTTTGATTTTTGGGGTCCCATTTTCAAAACATTGCAGAAAATTTATGAATTTAAGCTTTGGCTAGTTTGGCACAAAGAAAATTATCTAAATCCTAAATTAAGTTTTTCTTTTTTGAAATATGCCCTGAAAAATCTTCCAAACGGATCGTTTGTAATCTTCGATTTTGATACTACAGATGAAAAGTTTGTGCAATTTGCCAACTTTGGTGGAGTTTTAATTATGAATATACCTGTGTGGTATACGAATGCATTCTATACCCGCAAACCAGAATTAAAAAGAATATTGTCAGACTCAGGTATTAAAAAGTCTCATATTACCGAAGAAAAGTATGACGAAGAAAAGCTAGATATAAAAGTCTCTTTTGAAAATCACTATCTCAAAGCGACAAAGGTTGCAATATTAATTTGCAAAGAAATATTTAATAAAAAGGAGGCAACTCTAGTTAATTATGAAACACATCTTTTCACCCAAAAGCAAAACAATCATTAAAATTTAAGAAGAAATGATTTTGCCAACCCTACTGCTATACAACTGCCGTTCAATGACTTCCTCAAGTTTTGTATCCGGATCGGAAAGTTTTTTATCATGCGGCCAATAACCGGTTAAAATTAGGAGGTTATGAATAAATTCCAGCCGGAGTTCTTTTAACCTCTTTGTAGATTTTAATTTTTCCAAATTTTCCAAAATCAGATCATAAAGTTCAACATTCGGTTCCTGTTCGTGTGTAATTTTGCCGATTACCTCGCAGATGTAGTACGCAAGAGAAACTTTTTTTAAGCTTTTTCTAATTTCCGGATAGGCATCAATAACTTCTGCCTCAAGCATTAAATCTAGGCTATGCGATTTTGTAGCTTGGAAATTTACTTTGGCAAAAATTTCCAAATGTCCTCTTTTACGGCTTTTGGGGCGCCTGATACCTTTGGCAATTAGTGCAACTCTACCATGTGATTTTGAATAAACCCAAAGAATTCTATCCGCTTCTCCAAAATTTTTTCTGGCAAGAATTATTCCCTCTGAAGTATATGAGTGCGCATGCATGCGCCAATTATAACCCTATGCTAACTTCTTTGTCGCTCTTTAAGTAGAACTCTTCCGTATGCCTGCCAAGATTAATTGTATAAAGCGGCCCGTCCGTTCCGGGTTGTTTCTGAATTAACATTTTATAATCTCTTGATACTTTGAAAGGAAGTTTATACTTAAGAGTTACTTTGGAAACTCCTTCCGGACGAAGCTGGAAATATCCTGCAAAAACAGTGTGGCCCAAATCGTCATATGGATCTTGCTTTGCTTCAAGGCCCTCTGCGGCAATTAATGTGCTTCCTTTAGGAACATAAACTCTTACCCAATCCGGTAATACCGAATTAAGCCAGCCATCCTGTGTTTGAGGATTTTTATAGGTAATTGTCACCGTTTTGGTTACACTTCCGTCGGCTGCAACATTTATATCCTGCATAACCTCCTCAGTTGCATAAAGGTTAGATTTTCTTCCCCCCAAATTCGCATCATTTATGTGAAGATAATCGCCGGAGTAGTTTTGATTTATAACTCCTCCCAAACCAAAGTCAGAAACCGCTTTTTCAGTTTTGTCATCAAGCAGATAAAAAAGAACATGCTTTTCCATTAAGGACTTAAACCCTGCCGTAAAAAGCGCCGGCAACTTTTCCTTCGGCTGACCCATTGCGTTGGCCAAAATTGAATTCATTAGTGGCCCGATTATCCTTTTTCTGTTGTCGGCATTCGGAGGACTATAAACAATTTTTCCGGTATTCGGATCCCAAACAATTGGCCCTTCAATATCGGCGTAAGCTTCAAGTTCATGAATAACTTGAGCGCAGTTACACTGAGGGTCAATTTGCGTACTGAAATTTCCGTATCCGGGAACACCTAATGGGCCAATCACATCTAAAAGATTAACCAAAAGCTGGGTATCAACACCAATAACTCCGTCAATTTTATTAACACCCGCCTCACTCGCGGCGGTTGTAAAGGTGTTCATGCTCTGGGCAAAATCAGGCGACCAGTTCATATCCCTTAGACGGAGTTTTTGGGAAAGAACGTATGGACCTCTTATATATTTAACAATTGGGTCCGGGGCCGGAATAGAAGGTGTGTACTGAGCATCCAAATTATACATATCGTTGCTGGCAACCGGCTGGAACTTTGCCTTATCAACTTTCATAATCGCGTATCCGGTCATAAAACCGCCGGTGGGACGTAGTTCCTTATCGTTTTGGAAAATAACCATATAAGTCCTCGGGGAATCTATACCAAGGAGGTACGGCGCTGCTTCCAAAACAGGCTTGCCGTTTGTAATAAATGTTGTTGCCTCATCAACCAAAAATTGGGCATTTTTAATATTTGCTTTTACCTGAAAATTCTTAAACTTGGTCGGATATCTATCGGGGTTAATTTGATCAATTTCTGTTTTTACAATTTTTGCTTTTGCGCTAAGTTCGTCCATTTTAGGAAGAAGGGCCGGAATCGCCTGAACAATAAAGTCTATTCTTTCTTGAGTTGTTTTTGTTCCATCTTTTTGTGAACTGCCCCCGGAACTAAAAAATCCGAGCGTATCAAGATATGGCTCAAGGGATTGAATTGCAATCTGACTTGCGTCTAAACCTGCGGATGCGGCATTAACAGCATGATCAACATCGCTTGTGTAGCCTCCAAAATATGGGATTATTTTTGTCCAGCCCAAAAGTGCAAATGAAGACTTGAAATCGTTTAGCGCTTTCTTTTCTTTATCTATTCCGGCTTTGACCTGATTAATGTCTTTGGATTTTGTAACTTCGGAGAGTTTTTTAGACTCAGCCGCCAGTGCCAGAGCTTTTTGATATGCAAAAAAACCGGGAACTGCTATGGCCACAACCAAAACAACTATAAAAATTCCAAAACCTATTAAAATTTTTGCCCAGTTTTTCAGGGGTGCTCTTAGCGTTAAAAAATTTTTGTTTGCGGGCGGAGCATTTGTAGGCTCAGGCGCGGGATCGTTTGATACCAAGGTTTGATCCGGAGTATTGGGTAATAAAATTGAATCCCCGGTTTTCGGTTCAACGCTAGTATTCGCATTATTCTCGAGATCAATTTTCGGAACGACCAAATCGGGCATATCATTCATGATAACATACTAGACTGCGCCTTTGCCGCTGATCATTACAAACGGAGTTTTGAGGATAATAAGAAAGTCGAGCATTAGCGATCTCTTTTTTGCATAATAAGCATCCATTTCAATCCTTCTGTCAAAATTGACCGTGCTACGCCCTGAAACCTGCCAAAATCCTGTAATTCCCGGTTTCACCGTTAATGTGTCTTTTACAAACCTACTCGTGCCCGGATATCTTTGCTGTTGTTCTTTAAGCTCGTCAACAAAATATGGACGGGGACCAACCAAACTCATTTCCCCCTTCAAAACATTAAAAAGCTGCGGCATCTCATCAATCGAATATTTTCTAATAAATTTGCCGAATTTGGTCACCCTGGGGTCTGCATGAAGCTTGAAACTCGATTTTTTATACTCCTCATAAAGTCTTTTGAACTTGGGGTCAGTTTTTAGTAGATGATATGCATTGGGAATCATACTTCTAAATTTGTAGTGGTAAAAGATTTTTCCTTTCTTCCCTACTCTTTGTGCGGTTTTATTAGTCCTTTCAACTAGTACCGGCCCGGGGGAAGTAATGGCAATAATAACTATTGCGGCAAGCATTATCGGGGAAAATAGAATTATTAAAATCAAGGACAGAAGAATGTCCATGGTCCTTTTAATTATGTCGTACAACATATTTCTCTCACGTCAAAGCCAATTTTCTTTTCTTGACTTCCTTTAGCGCTTCACCAACCTGACCGGATTGATTTTTGGGGCAAATCAGAAGTGCATCACCCGTATCAACAACAACCAAATTATCAACACCAACCAGAGCGACAACTTTATTAGGATCGTCCAACTTTATAAAATTGTCCTTTCCATTAAGATCAACAACGTTGTCCGAAACAGAATACAGATTATTTTCCTTCAAATATTTATCAAGTGATTCAAATGTCCCAAAATCCATCCACTTAAAAGGCAGCTCCACCACAAGCGCTTCACCCGCTTCATAAACCTTTTGAGTGACGTCTTCAACCGGCCCCGGCTCCATTTTTACATACTCTGACGCAATATCTGCCCCATTTACAATATTCATAAGCGGTCCATACCATTCGGGTCTATATTTCTGTAAGAGAGCCAAAAAGTTCTTGGGAGTCATACAAGTATGATTAGCATGAACTAGTGAAGTATCCTCTTTAATTAGCTCTTCGGTCTGTTCTTTTGAACCACGCCAAATAAATTTGGCGATTTTATAAATTCCGACTTCATTTTCCCCCGATACCCGCTCCCCCTTTACCAAATAATCAACACCCATGACCGGATAGTCCGGCCTAAAACCGCCGGTTATATACCTGCTATCTTTGCGGGCCAAGGCGTCGCAATCGGTCATCATTTTTATAAAAGCATCGGACGGATTTCTTAAAACATCAGCTTGAATAATCATGAACGGTTCATCCTGAAGTCCCCTTTTATAAAGGAAGGCCGCAATGAGTCCCGTTGCCGGCCCCTGATTTCGCATTTCCGGTTCAAGTATGTAGTTGGCTTCAGGAATTTCAGGAGCTTGGGCCTTGGCCATTATCAGCTGATCAGGATTTGTAGAAACATAAATCTCTTCCGGCTTAAACTTGGTTAATAAAGCCTCATAGTTAAGTCTGAAAAGAGACTTTCCATTAATAAGTGGTAAAAAATGTTTTGGTTTATGCTCACGGCTCATTGGCCAAAGCTTTGTGCCAAAACCTCCGCAAATGATTACAGGAATCATGGTGTATATATTTTATTCATACCCTGCTTATTTATCAATGCCAGAAGTTCTTTCCTAAAACGACCTACCGAAAACTTTTTTGCATTTTTGATAATGTCATTTTTCCTAAATTTCATTTTTTCAAATCTTTTTATGGCGTCTGCCAAACTCTCCGGTTTTTGTTCCTCAAAAAATATTCCGGTTTTTCCCGGGATCACCGTATCAATTACCCCACCCTTTTTATAAGCAATGACGGGAACACCATACATCTGGGCCTCAACCGCAACTATTCCAAAATCCTCTTCCTGCGGCATAATTAGCGCCTTCGCGTTTTGATAATACTTTTTAAGTTTCTCCTCAGAGACCCTTCCGGCAAATTTAATGTTACTTTTGGCCAAACACTTTAACTTCACTTCTTCGCGCCCGGTTCCAACTATGACCAAAGGAAGCCTAAGTCTGTTAAAAGTTTCAATTACCAAATCAACCTTTTTATATCCAAAGTCCAGCCGTGATACCAACAAATAGTGTTTACCTTTCGGGTTTATTTTGAATTTAGGGTTTAGAGTATTGGATTTACTAACAGGCGGAAATATTATTTCAGAATTTCTTCGATAGTATTTTTTAATCCGATTTTTTACTTCGGTTGAAATCGCGACCATAACATCCGGTCTTTTGGCAGCCATTCTTTCCCACGCTCTTAAATAATTAACAACCGGACCGGAAATATATTTCAAAATGGAATTTTTGAAATATAAATCATAATGACTCCAAAGGTAACGTGTAGGGGTCAGAATATAACTTATGTGAAAGGTTTTCGGTCCTGTTTTAATTCCTTTTGCAGCCTCGCTGGTAACGCTTATCACCAAATCATATTCATCAAAATTAAAGGATTCAAAAACAAACGGCATTACCCAGCCAAATCCTTCATGCCAGCTCTTTGCAAAAGGAATGTTTTGAAGAAATGATGTTTTTACACTCTTAAAAACTTTTGCCCACGGCGCTTTCTTTTCATCATAAACGGAAGTAAAAAGCGGGGCGTCCGGAAAAATTTCGTGGAGGGCAAGAAGCACGCGTTCCGCCCCACCCCATTTATTTACACGATCATATACTATGGCCACTTTGCGCATATATTTTTAGCGTTTCTTTGGCCATTTTAGCCCAAGAATATTTTTTGACAAATTTTTGTCCGGATTTTATCCTCTCCTGACGCGTAATACCCGCCATTTCCAACGCACTCTTCATCGCACTTTTAATTGAAGAAACGTCCAGAGGATTAAAATAATCTGCTGCGCCATTATAAATCTCCTTAAAAACCGGGGTGTCAGAAGCTAAGAGCAAAGTTCCGGAAGAAAGTGCCTCAAGACCAGGAAGTCCAAAACCCTCACTTACTGACGGAAAAACAAATCCAACGGAATTTTTATATAAACTGCCAAGCTTCTCATCCGGTACAAAACCCAACAGCCTGACGACATTACCGGCGTTTAATTTTCTAACCTCAACCGACAATCTACCAGTAAATACATTTCTTGCAGATGCTATGGCCAATACTATCTTTTTGCCAACTTCCCTGTTCAAAAGCTGGGTCGCTTTGATCAGTTGGCTTAAGTTCTTATGAGGATAAGCATTCCCTGCATAAACAAAATATGGAGTCGGCAAATCAAAGGATTGATTACCGATCTTTTCATCAAAACCTTCATGGGTCACAACAACTTTATCTGAATTGATGTGGTAATAATCAACCAAATCTTTCTTAACGGAACCACTTGGAACAATTATTTTTGCACTTGCCATTATCGCCCTTCGGAAAACGAATTTATATATAAGTTTTTTGAAAAAATAGAAAGGTGCGGGAAGAGTCGTTGCCGAAAGGCCGGCAAAATTATGCATTAGCATGTCATGAATGGTTACAATAAATTTGCCATTAAAAAAAAACGGAACATTAAAATGGGGAAAATGGGTAAGATCAGGGTTTTCCCCCTTTATAAGCACTGGGAGCCAAACCTGTTCTGACAAGCTATAATGCCTGTAGTCCGCCAAAACTTTTTTCCAATTTTTAGGTAAGTTTAACTCCGTAAAGTATTTCTTTCTAAGAAGCAGAACATAATCGTTCTCTGTATCGATTTTTGTAAGCTCCGTAACCAAATTAATAATATACCTGCCAAGACCGGCATTTTCCAAGCCGTAAAGCCGACCGTCTATGAGGATCCGCATTTTAATAAGAGGAAAGCAACGCCACCCTTATATATCTAACAACCTTAAAAAGATTAATTCCAAGAAGAACAAAATAATCAAACCAGATCGGATACTTATTCCACAAATTTTTCTTAAAGAACCTCTCCATGGATGCCACACCCGCAAGTCTTAGCTTTTTTCTTTGCTGGGGCGTGACCTTAAACTTCCATTTTGCCACTTTGCCTTTAGTCACTCCTTTAAGGTGGGTTATATATGTATCCGGATAGTAAACTAATTTATACCCGGCCTTATGAATTTGGTAGCAAAGGTCAACATCCTCTCCGTCAAAAAAGTATGCCGGATCATACCAGCCGACTTTATCAAGTATCTTCTTCCAGGTTAAAAAGAATGCTCCCTGAATCGCATCAACTGTGTGAGTCGCATCCTCAGGGATATCTTCGTACCAATAAGCTTTATTCATTCCCAGTACAAGGTGCTGAAAAGAAATCCAAGGAGTAGGAAATCTGCGTCTTATGTCCTTATCCATCTTTCCGCTGGGCAACACAAGTTTACAAGTGACCGCCCCAACATCCGAATGTTCCTTCAGGTATCTGACCGTCCAGGCAAAAACATTGTCGTGAACAATAGTGTCCGGATTTAAGAAAAGAACCATTTCACCTTTCACTAATGGCTTGGCACGATTATTTCCCTTGGAAAAACCTTCGTTCGGACCTTCTATAAGCTTTACCCAGGGAAACTTTTTTCTGACCATATCGGGGCTGCCGTCAGTTGAAGAGTTATCGGAAACAATAACTTCCAGGTCGACCTCGTCCATATGATCTTTAACAGAATTAAGGCAATCCTCCAAAAGCTCTTTTGTGTTGTAGTTAAGAATTATTACGGAAAGTTCCGGTTTTTTCATATATCTCGTCGAGCAGTTGCCCCATTTTATACCAACTATATTTTTCTTCAACTAGGGCTCTAGCATTTTCGGCTATTTTTTTGGAGTATTTTTCATCGGACAAAACCTTCAAAACAGCATCAGAAATCCCTTCAGGGTCGTCCCTTATAATAATTTCCTTACCATCTTTAGCCCCTAATCCTTCAGCTCCAACGGTCGTAGTAATTAACGGCAACTTTGCCGCCATTGCACCAAAATGCTTTAACCTGGTTCCGCCGGGACCCCTTAACGGAGAAACAAATACGGAGGAATCGTAATAGGCTTTTTTTATGCCCTCCTGATCGCTCTCCTGAAGAGGTTCAATGATTACGTCCTTTGATCGGTATTTTTTAATTGTGTCCGGCACAAACTGTCCCACCACCCAGACCTTTGCTCTTTGAAATTTTGCGTGCACTCTGGGAAAAACTTCATCCAAAAGCAAACGGGCGGCTTCAATATTCTGCAACCACTTAAAATTGGCTACAAACAAAATTCTGGGGTTAGCGTCCGACCAATTCTTTTTGACACTGAAGAAATCTAAGTTAACTCCGTTGGGCACAAGATCTACTTTTAGTTGAGGTGCCAACTTCAACATCTCATCTTTGTCAGCCGCGGAAACCGCAACCACTTCATCCGCCTTTTTCCAGTAATATGTTTCCCAGAAACGCAACTTTGCAACATCAATGGAAAGAAGCCACTTCAAAAATACATTTTTAAGTCCTTCTACATAATGCTTGTAAACAAGATACTCAATCGTTTGCTCAACCAAAAGAATCGGGGTATTGGTCTTCGGGATATTGGTCATAACATAAAAAGTTTCAGCATGAATAAGGTCGTAGGGAGCCCCCGCAAGCTCTTCCGTTACCGCTTTTTTGAAAGCATTAGACAAATATATACAAACCAAAAACGGATACTGAGTAAGGCCTGCCAAAAGCACATTTAACGGATTCCAAGCTTTCCTTCTTACAAAAACTTTCACTTTTTTACAGTATTTCTTAAGTTCAGGTAGGTACCTTTCTTCTTCCTTCCTCCTTATGTAGCAAAATAGAGTTATTTCGTGCTTTTTAGAAAGATGTTTAATAAGATTATATGATCGTATTTGCCCACCGGATGACGGAGGAAAAGGCAGATAAGGAGTAAGCATCAATATCTTCATTGTATTTTTAAAGGCTGTCGGAGATTAATAATTATAAATTTGTCGGTTTTCTCAACCGTCTTAAATCTGGATTCGATCATCTTTGTGTCACCATCACTCAAATTGACCGAAACGTAGTAGCTTGCACCCTTTGCAATTATATTATCGACAGAATCATCAATCGCCGGCCAGCCCCATCTCTTTGTCGCATACAAAAACGCCGTATCTCCATTATATGGAGCAATAACAATTGCATCCTTGGGTGTAATTTTATCCACCTCGGCTCCTGCAGTAAGTATTTCGGGGTGATTAATATTGTAATTTCCGGAAATTTGATTCCAACCGGTAATGAGCATTACACCCACGGAAAAGACAAGAATCAGTCTGGCAAGGAGCGTGTTGAATATTTTCTGCGACCAAAGGTAGATGCTTCCGGCGGCAAGGCCTAATGCAATTGCCGGAATAATTAAGATTTGATAATAATCATGCATTGTATTCGCATCCGCAACAGCAATCACATAAAACAAAGCTCCCGCCAAAAGTGCATGCACAAAATAATTTTTGACCTTGGTATGCAATATCCCAAAAGTAAAGGGAATTAAACCAAGGGAACCAAGTATCAAATGTCCTAAGCGTTCACCAAAAATCCAGTACCAGAACGATGGTCTAAAACGGATATGGTTGCCGTTAAAAGCCCATGTATAAAAGGGTATGCCTTCAGGAAATTTTGCTTCCCAGACGCGCCAAATAGCAAATGGGAGAAAAGCTATTAAGAAAAAGATAATAGTCCCAAAAATTACATTTTTCCTTTTCAAAAAACTCTTTACCCCATACTTCTTAACTGCCAAGTAGGCAATGGGGAATAAATAAAAGCCGAGGTATGGTTTAATAAGTAAGGCAAGGGCAAAAAAGACCGCAGAGGTGATAAATAAAATCTTCTTATCGTTGTAAAAAAACTCCAAGTATGCCCAAATTGATATTACGGCAAAAGTTACGCCCATAGGATCCGGCAAAACCACCCTGCTAAAATAAATATTAAAAGGAATAAAAAGATAGAATATGGCCGCCAAAATCCCTCCCGTTCTTCCCATCAATCTCCTTCCAATTAGGTAAAGGAAAAAAGCGGTTAAAATTGTAGTAAAAGCAGTTAAAAGCCTGCCCCAAGTCTCAAGATTAAAGCGAGGAAAATTCTCAAATAGTAGCGCATGAATGACGTTATAAATAGGAAACTCAACCATTCGATATCCTTGAGGATTAAAGATACCTGTTTGTATACTACTTATGTCGTGGTACTTGGGGTAAAGAAAATTAATTCCACGTTCGACATAGGTCCTGGTAACCGAAGCCGTGTCTGCCTGACGCCAAGAATGCCAATCTGCAATAGGGTTATTTATTTTATACAACCTGACCGCAAACCCTACTATAAGTATAATTGATAAAATAATATACTCAAAAACGCCCTTCTTGAAGAGAGAGTTAATTATTTTGCTCATTAGCTCCCCTTTCTGCCAAATATACGGCAATACCAACTACCAGGAGAAAAGCGGTCATAAATTTTGAGGCCTCAAACACATCAATAAAAACGGAATTAAGAAAAGCTCCCGGAACTGCCGCAATCACACCGGCAAGAAAAGCCTTTTCAATCCCACTGTAGTATTTATCAAGAGGAATCCTGCCAACCAAAGTCAGAACTATCCTCGCAAAGACAAGCAAAAACGCTGCAAACCCGATTAATCCAACTTCCCCCAAAAGTCTTAGAAAGTCGTTGTCTGTCGCCAAATTTATTGAAGAATAACCGGTACCCAAGAGAGGATCTTTTGTAAAGGCACGGATCGCTCTTGGCCACTCGATATTCAATCTAATGGATGTAGATCTATCCTCAAAGACAGGTACCGGGGTCGGGGTGGGTGTTTCCGCAGGAGTCTTTTCTTGTAATATAACAGTTGTCGCATCACTTGCCGCATAAGCCTCAAATTTTGGCAGAACATAATTAATTTTGACTCTGCCGACATCCATAATCGTAACTTGTACAATCCTCAAATATCTGGCTATTAAATCTGAAGACCCCGCAAAAAGAACAACACTAATAACCAACACAACCGGAATTACCTTGTATTTCTTAATCAAAATAAGTGAAAGAGTCGCTGACAAAAGATAAGAAACAATCGAAATCCTGGAAATCGCGTTGATCAAAAGCCAGATACCGGATAGTATAACGGCCGTCAGCAAAATTTTGGTTTTGACTCCCTTAACTTCAAAAAGCATTGCCAAAAATATCGGCATCATAATCACTAAGTAACTTGCCATATCGTAATGTCCGGCAAAGGTTGAGTTAATATGGCTCCCTGGGATCCATCTTAGTGCAATTCCCTTTGAATATTCTTCGTTTTGGGTAATAATTACCGGCCAACCGAAGTGTTTCTGACCAAAGCCATAAATAAAAGCAACAAACACTGTAATCATCAAACATTTCACAAAAAACTCCAAAGTTTCCCTTGGGTTTTTGTCCCCCTTCATAACTACCCAGCCAGCAAAAAAAGGAATGAAGTATTCAATTCTTCTTAACCAATGCAATATGCCGATATGGGCAACCACGGTTTTGGTTAGAAATACACCGTAAAGATACGAAATAAGTCCCGCTGCCGTAAACAATATCACGGAAACGACAATTTTATTTTTAAGATATTTGCCTAAATTCGGCAAAATTTTAATCAAAACAAAAATGGCTAAAATCGCCAAAAGGAAGTCTTCAAGACGCACGGCAACATAAGTGCCCGGTATCGTCAAAAAGGGAAATTTGGGATACAAAGGAATTGTAATTATGGAAGCGGCAACTAAATATTTTAGAATTTTATTCAGGTTAAATTGCGGCATAGGCTTTTATATAAATTTTGGCTACGCTGGGATTGGTAAGGCCGTACAAAACAATGCGTAAAACCACTCCGAGCTTAAGAATAAAAGTGAGTATGGGAAGTTGCCAGCTGCTCATATGTTTTTTGTAGAATAATTGTAAATTTTGAAGCTCAAAAATCATCGCCTTCTCGCTCCCTGTAGTAACTTGCCCGTAGTGGACTATTTTCCACTTGGGTAAATACCAAATCTCCCAACCAGCCTTAATAAACCGATAAGCAAGCTCAACCTCTTCAACATATAAAAAGAAATCCTCATCAAAAAGTCCAGCTTCATCCATTGCTTCCTTTCTCATCAGGAAAAAGGCCCCGGTGACCCAATCTTGTTTATGTACGGACTTAAAATAACCTTCACCTTTATAAAAGGGTGACCATCCATGAAGCGGGTGATAAGGTTTAATTAATCTATCAACTCCGGGGATATCATCAATAAATGTCATCCATGCTAGTACTCTCGGAAGGGTGGGAAAATATCCACCCGATCCTTGCAATGTCTTTTTGTCGGTATTGAGAAGCCCGCAACTTGCTACTCCAACCTTGGGGTGTTCTTCCATCCATAAAATCATCTCATCAAATATCTTCTTATCAATTATCTCCGTGTCATCGTTCAAAAGCAGAACGTATTTTCCCCTCGCAATTCGCATGCCCATGTTGTTGTTTTCTCCAAACCCACCATTCTTTTCGCGCCTTATGACCTTTATTTGTGGAAATTTCTTTTTTGCCTCATCCCCTACACGATCGGGGGAGGCGTTATCAACAAGGATTATTTCGTTTTCAATTCCCCTAAGAGTCGATTCAAGCGAGGTCAGACAACTGAATAAGTAATCTTTTTTCGATGAAATTATTACTATTGATAGTTCAATCATGATATTATCTTCCTCGCGTCTTTATATGCAAAATACCATTCCCTCGTCAAAAAGAATAGAAGAATCAAAGTTGCAATGGATAGAGAAGTCCGAACGATAAGGCTGCTTGGAACAAATCTAACAATAATTTTTTGTCTCCAGCTCACTCCTTCTATATTTATTGCATCTTTAGGATCTTTAGGCTCAAAACCATTTATATAGACCGATTCTCTGAAAGGATGAACCACTTCTTGCAGGAAAGTACTTCGCGTCTGATCACGAATTATCGTTCCCGCATCCTCCGGCGGATAATTAAGTAAATACCCGTAACCAAATTGCGCTTTATACCAATCCAACACCTGTTGTCTAGTAAAATTAGTGAAATAGGCACGCCTTAAAGGTGTTTCCGTATCTGCCGGTTCTCTGGATTGAACCGAATCGGGCGGCGCCTTAGGGAAACTTGGACTCGGAAGTACAAGGTAGGTTAAAAACAAAACAGACAAAATAACAAAGATTATCTTGGAAAATATTTTCATGTTTACTGAAAAAGCCTGGCACGGCCTAGCCTGTAGTTGGGATTCTTGTTCTTACGCTCACCGATCACTTTTGCTGGAACCCCTCCAACAATAGAAAAATCTGGAACGTCTTTTGTTACAACCGCGCCCGCTCCAACCACCGCTCCCTTTCCGATTTTTACCCCGGGAAGAATTATCACTCTGGGACCGATAAAAACATAGTCGCCAATCTCAACCGGTGCAGTGGTCACTTTCTCAACCACAGCAAAATCATTATCATTAATATTATGCTCCGAATTGTAAATCATCACAGAGGAGGCAATGTCCGTATGATCACCAATTTTTAATTTTGACCTTCCGTCTAAAAATGCATGATCCCCAATAATTGTGTCCTCACCAACCTCAACCCCGGTAGGATCAAAAAAATTAGCCCACATATGAATGACAGAACCCTTACCCATTTTTATACCTGCCAAAAAATAAAAGAATTTTCTTATTAAATGTGAGGGAATGTGTCCAACACACCTCAAAATCATGAGCTCAAAGTCTAAGAAATAATTCAAAAATCTACTCAAAATTTTAAGGGTAGCCTCACCCCAACTCAATTTTCTTCCTGTTTTATCCTTAAATATCGATGTCATTTAATTTCCTTAAGCACTTTTAGTGTTTCGCGGGCGCACTTTTCCCAGGAAAAATTTTTCACCTGCGTAAGCTCGGCTTTAATTAGCTTATTATACTCGGTAGATCGAAGAGAGAAAATCTTTAAGATTCCTTCTCTTATACTATTTATACTATTGGGGTCAACCAGAACTCCGGCTTTCCCAATAACCTCTGGCAGGCTGCCCACATTCGAAACAACAACAGGCACGCCAACGGCCATAGCACTTAATACATCAAGGCCAAACCCTTCCCAAAACGAAGGTAAAACAAATACTCTGGCTCCTTTTATTAACGCGGGCTTGTCTGCTTCATCAACAAAACCGGTAAAGATGACTCTGCTGGTTAATTTTAGCTTTTTAACCTTTTCAAAGATCGTTTCGTACATCCATCCCTTTTTCCCGGCAATAACCAGCTTGCAATTAGTCTTGATGCCGGCAAAAGCCTCAATCAAACCTTCAATGTTTTTACTGGGCTTCAATGTGCCCACATAAAGAATATAGTCATCAACTATGGAGTACTTATTTTTGACACGTCGCACAACTTCTTTTGAAATATCACTTTTAAATCGTTTGTCGTCATAACCAAGATGCGTAACGTAAATTTTTTTCCTAGCAAACGGGTAGTGTCGTACAATATCTTGTTTTGTACTATTAGATATCGCTATGATCCTCTTTGATACTAAAATGGAGATAGCACTCCACCACTTTAACTGCCAAAACACTTTTTTTGAAAATTGCCCCGTATTTTCGAGGTATCCAAGGTCCATAATCGAACAGACACGTGGCATGGGAGCCAAGGGCGGAATATAATGACTGGGCGTAAAGAAAACATCGGTATGGGGACTGCCAAAAAATAACTCCGGTGTGAGTTTACTCAATATCCAGTTTGCATCCCCCTTAATAACTTTATACTTAAAGCTTTGTGTTTCCTTCGGAAGATCGGATAAGGGATTGTTTTTAAGGTAAACTATAAGACTCATCTCATTCTTCCACTCATCCTGTAGTTTCCATAAATTCCAAAGAAGCTGGTAGGCATAGACATTTATGCCGACACGTCCGGTTATATTAGCCTCATTTCCGTCAATCCCAACGATCATTTTCCGACCTCCTTGTACACTTTCAATGTCATTTCCGCCGTCTTTTGCCAAGAAAATTCAGATACACGCCGAGTCCCCTTTTCGATATAAGCCTTTGGACCCCGCAAGATCTTCTCGATACCTTCCGAGATCGACTCGGTAGAATAAGGGTCAACCAACACTGCTGCCTCCCCGGCAATCTCCGGCATGCTCCCAATATTTGAGGTCACCACCGGCACTTTGCAGGAAAAAGCATCAAGAATTGGCTGACCAAAACCCTCATATAGAGATGCAAAGATTAATCCTCGCGAACCGGAGATTAATGCCGCAAGTTCACTTTCGGAGATATAACCGGTTAACCTCACGTTTCTATCCTCTTTAACCAAGTTCATACTTTGCCTACCGATAATAACCAGCTTCAGATTTTTTCCGGCAGAGGATAGCTCAAAAGCTTTCTTGATCCTACTTATATTTTTGTACGGCCCGGAGGCAAAGGCCACAAGATAATCCCCCAAAATCTTATATTTCGCCTTCGCTTTAGATATATATTCACCATCCGATCTTGTTAAAATGCCAGCCTCCGGAATAATCCTGATTTTACTTTCTGATACTCCGTAATTAACCAGATCCTCCATGGTAGATCTTGATGGAACAATAACCCGATTTGACTCCTTCTTAACCCATTCCAAACGCCTGACGTGGGTTTCCAAAATTCGCCTATGAATAAGCTTTGGAAATTTTAACGGAATTAAGTCGTGAACCGTTGTCACTTTGAAAGCCATCGAGGGTGGTTCGGCCCAATCTGAGGAGTGGAAGACGTCAACAGGCCCGATCAGCTTCTCAATAGGCAAAACATGGAGCCTATTCCAAAGGATATCAGCCAACGTCGGCGGAACAGGAAAAACTCTGGTTTGAGGGAATATTCTCAAAATATCCGCTTTTCTCCTCAAAGTTCCTGCGAAAAGAATATATTCATCCTGCCGATCAATCTTAAGAAGATTCGAAAACAGGTTTTTCGTATAGAGCGAGACACCCGTGCCATAAACAACTTGAGATATATCTATTCCGATTTTCATAAAATTCCTCCTTTCATAAAAACAAATTTTGCCAAGCTTCGCTTATTATTTTCTGTACTTCCAGAATACGACTCCGTTGAAGTTGTATTCTGCCACCTTATTATACCCAAGGTTCTCGACTTTTTTCCTTACCAAATCCCTAGGATCAAAAACCTCTGCAACGTACCTTGAGAGCCAAATTGTATTACCGGTAGGGTCTGTGACTATTTGGCCGGCTTTGCCATAATAGGTAAGTGCTTCCTTCTGGGAATCTGCAGGTAAAACTATCTGGTCATTACCTATCATCTTCGCTGCAGCTCTCCAATCTTCACGGTGAAACCTGGGATTAGCGACATAATAACCAATGAGAGTCAAGTTTATTACCAAAACAAGAAAAGTCATCAATTTTGAATATTTCCCCAGTCTTTTAATACCCGCTGCAATAATAATGTAAAAGGCTGGTAGGATAAAAAGAAAACGGAAATAGGTTAAAATAGATATCCTGAAACTTAAAATTGCCGCGAAAAATAATGGAACAACTAACCATAACCAAACCAATCTTCCGACCTTCCTTCCTCTATATATCAGCCAGCTAAAAAGCGATCCCAAAAAAGCCGTAATTAAGAAGTAAATTAATTTATTATCAAAACTGACTCTGCCTATCATAAACTTAACAGGTATCAACGCCAAGTTTTTTAAGGACAGGCGTCCCAAAAGAAGCGACCAAGCGGGAGCGATAATTGCAACATTAAGTCCACTCATCAATTGTTTTTGAAAATACGGAGACCAAAGTACAGCGGAAGCTATTAATAAAACATGTGACAAGATAAACTTTCCCCACCAAACCCGGTCTTTATTAATTATTAATGCATAAAACCATAACGCCGGAATTATTAAAAAGGCAACGTAGTCTGTCAAGAAAACCAAAGATAAAATAACTGAAAATATAAAATAATCCCGCCGATTTCCCTTCTTAACTATTTTTAGAAAATAACTAACTAGGGCGGAAACAAGAAACATTGCCATCGTATACATTCTTGCCTCTGCGGCGTAGTAAAAGAGAAGAGGGGCACTGGCAAGCAGTATCGCGGAAAGTTTTCCGAAGGTTTTGTAAACTACATAAATTGTCAGAAGTGCAAAGACCAAAGATGGAACTCTCAAAGAAACTTCCGAGTTTCCGAAAACGATTACCCAGTACTTCATCAACAAATAATAGAGCGGGGGATGAAAATCACCCGGAAGAAACTTAGAAAAGATGTCATGGATGGGCATTTTTGACACCAATGCCGTAGTTGCTTCATCTAACCAAAGAGACTCATTCATTTTTTATTTTGACACCTTTCCGCCAATATACTCAAATATA
>JAKAJP010000005.1 GCA_021824915.1 bacterium | reverse complement strand
TCTGAAAGAAATTTTGAAAGGAGCAACCGACAAGCGTTATGATCCAAAACCGAAGGTTTTGTGATAGGATTAGCGCGTCGCGTTGTGACGCGGGCCCATAGCTCAGCTGGTTAGAGCGGCTCCCTTTTAAGGAGAAGGTCACAGGTTCGAATCCTGTTGGGCTCACCCTCCGTTTCGATAACATTGCGGGATCGTCTAATGGTAAGCGGAGCTTGGCCATTAGCCGGTTTCAGATATTGCGGGATCGTCTAATGGTAGGACAGCAGCCTTTGGAGCTGTTTATTCAGGTTCGAATCCTGGTCCCGCAGCAAACGATTAAATTGAGGCGAGCTGCTTCCTCCGAAGAAGCGCTTCTTTCCTTAAAAGCTCTCTCTTTTTCTGATCATTTTTAACTAAAGTTCTTCTTTTTTCATCATCACGCAGCTGTCCGTCAACAATTTTTTGACAAAGGGGATCCGGGCATTCGTTTATAGTGTAAATTACTATGGAGTTACCAACCTTTTCCTTGTAAGTCTTAACGGCTACCCTAGTTTTGCCGCATCGCGTGCAAATGTTCACCTTCCGCCTCTTCCCTGAAATCCGCCCCGGCGTCTTCCCCCACCGCCACGGCTATCACGACCAAAACTGCCTCTTCCACCCTCTCTTCGCCCCCCAAAAGATCTTCCCCCTCCTCCAAAACCACGTCTTTCAAATTTTCTCGGTTCCATCGGCTTTGCCTCTGCAACAATTAACTTCCTACCACCAAATTCATAACCATTCAGTTTCTCAAGGGCTATCTTTGCCTCATCCTCGGTGTCCATCTCCACAAACCCGAAACCCTTGGACTGATTTGTAAATTTGTCCGCAATAATGCTTGCCGAAACAACTTTTCCAAACTGGGAAAATAATGATTCTAATTCGTTCTTAGAAGTGCTGAAAGGAATTCCTGCTACAAATAATCTTTTATTCAATCTATACTATTATACAACGAGATTTGAGCCAAAGATATGGTACAATTAGGCACAAATGCTTTACAAACTCGGAGCAAAGGATCTCCGTAAGACCAAACCAACCCCGGAAACATTCCAAACCATTAAAAGAAACCCAATTTACTTGGTTTTAGATCGGGTAATAGATACCTACAATATCGGCTCTTTATTCCGATTATCCGACGCAACCGCCATAGAGAAAATATACATCTGTGGAGATACTGAGTATCCTCCAAGTAGTCGGATTCATAAGGCCGCCGTAGGAACCGAAGAGTGGGTACCTTGGGAGAAAAAAGACAATGCGGGCGGTGTAATAAAAGAATTAAAACAGAAGGGCGTACAAATAATTGCCGTTGAACAATCTCCAAATTCTATAAGTTACTCCCTACTCCCAACCAAAATCAGTTTTCCTTGTGCAATTGTAGTTGGAAATGAAACCGACGGAGTTTCAAAAGAAGCTTTGGATCTTGCCGATATAGTTACCGAACTGCCGATGTTTGGGGTAAATAAGTCTTTTAATGTTTGGGGGTCGGCTGCAGTAATTGTTTACAAGGTTATAGAGGCCCTAATTCTTAAACCTTATTTCCCCAAGAAGAAAGTCTAAAGGTTATATTCTTTATACAGTCTTTCCCTGCCATGTTCACGAAGGTACGATCTCACTTCGACATACTTTTGTAGTTTTGAAGCTGCAAGCTTTTCCTCAACAAAATCGTCGAGCTGAAAAATTCCCGCCTCTGTAGTCATTGTCACTCTAATTTCTACCGCCCTTTCGTGCCCGGGTAATACTTCAACACTTTCAATCGCGTTTGCAGAAACCGAATGAATATCAACGTTCCCCATTCGATACGGAATTCGACTTCTACCCTTACTCATATCAAGCGCGTCGGCAATTCTAACGATTCCACCTTCGATAGTAGAAGTTGCACCGGCACTACCATGTGAGTGAGAGATAATTGCGTGAAGAGTTTCGCTCATTACGACCATTTTTTCCTCAACCGGCAAAAATGACAAAATTTCTTTCAAGTAGTCGCGGGCTATAAATAAACTAAATTGCTCATGATTAACCCTGTGGATGCTCATCCCAAAATCATGCATGATACACGCCAAGAAAATTATGACTTCGGCGTGATCATAAGTTAAACCAAAGTCGGAAACTACAGACATTTTTATACCCTTCTTTTCAAAAATTCTGGCGATCTGAAGGCCGTAATTGGCTACTATATTAAAATGCGTCGGACCATGATCGGTGTAACCCAAACGTTCAATTGCATTTATGTTGAGAATTTTCCAAAGAGTTTTAATTTCCCTGTTTGAATTTATTTGTTCAAGCACGTTCCCAAGAAGTTTGTTCGCGCCCACCGGAACGCTTATTTTTATCTGTGAGGTCGCAACCTCGTCAATCTTTTTACCTTGATTTCGCATTAGAAGCTTACTTTAGAGCGGCGTCAATTACTTGTTGAAAAGACGAATATGGCTCTGCACCGTTTATAAAAGTCCCGTTAATAAAAAATGCAGGAGTCCCTTGTACGCCAGCTTTATTTCCGTCAGCCAAATCCTGTTGAACCTTTGCATTATCAGCCTGTGCATCCAAACATTTCTTAAATTTATCTCCATCCATCCCCATTCCGGTAGCTGCTTTTGTTAAAGTATCAGTGTTATACATGCTTGTGTCGGTTTCCGGTGGTTGATTTTTGAAAAGATAATCGTGGTAATCCCAGAACTTACCTTGATCATTTGCACACTCGGCAGCATTTGCCGCAACTGTTGAGGCCGGACCCAAAAAAGCATAGTGCCTATATGCAATCTTAACTTTACCCATATCAACATAGTTTTTGATTATTTGTGGCTCGGTTTGGGTGAAATACTGCTCACAGAATGGACATCTAAAATCCGCAAACTCAATTAAAGTTACTTTGGCATCATTATTCCCCTTAATTGGTAAGTGTCCGGTTCCTCCAGCTGAATTAATATCAACCGTAGGCGCACTTGATGGATTTACAGCAACGCTTTCAGGAGCTTTCGCACTTTTCTCAAGCTTGGAAACTCTTTCCCACAAAATTCCTACCATGAACGCAATCCCTATAGAAAGAATTACTAAAATTGGTACAAGCTTTTCAACAATGCTTGGTTTAACAGAAGCCATGTCGCAATTTTCCCTTAATTTACTTCCAAAGTCAATGCTCTTGAAGATAATTTAGCGCATCCATTCCCGCCTGGCAGCCGTAACCGGCGGCAGTAATTGCCTGCTTATAATGATGGTCGTGTACATCCCCGGATACAAAAACGCCGGGAACATTGGTTTTACTACCATCGCTAACCTTAATAAATCCTCTTTCGTCAGTTTCGATTATATCTTTGAAGACTTCACTTCCGGGTTTATGACCGATTGCCACAAAAAGTCCGTCAACTACTAAATCCGAGGTTGTATCCGTCTGATTATTTTTAATAACAACCTTCTCAAGTTTAGTTTCTCCCACAACTTCGGCTACTTCTGTATTCCACAAAACCTTAACTTTGGGATTATCCAAAATTTTTTTTTGCATTGCAGCTGAGGCCCTAAAAGCGTCACGTCTATGAATAATTATAACTTCAGTTGCATATTTTGTTAGGACGTCGGCTTCCTCCATCGCGGAATCTCCCCCTCCCACGACCGCAACCTTCTTGCCTTTGAAAAATGGCGCATCGCAAGGAGCGCAAGAGCTAATCCCCCGACCGATAAGCTTTTGAATGCCAGGAACATCTAGCCAAACAGTTTCTGCCCCGGTTGCAATAATGATAGAGCGGGCTTTGTAAATATCAGTGCCAACCTTAATCTCAAAAGGCTGAGCTGATACATTAATGGATTCTGCTTTCTTTTGAACAAATTCGGCCCCAAAGCGTAGCGCTTGGGTTTTCATTTTTTCCATTAAGTCCGGCCCCATAACCCCTTCGGGAAAACCGGGAAAATTATCAACCATCGTAGTTAGCATTAGCTGTCCTCCCCAAATTTCTCCCGCAAAAACAATCGTAGAAGCGGCCCCCCGGGTCGTATAAATTCCACTTGTTAGTCCTGCAGGACCCGAGCCGATTATGGCAACGTCCCAAGGGCCAAAAGGACTCGCCGGTCTAGGCGCAATTATTTGTTGTTCCATTAGGATTTAGAATTTTGAACTTTAAGCCGTAGGCGCTACCGGTGGTGTAGTAGTTCCTCCCGGAGTTCCTGTTCCCTGATCTGCCCCTGTCGCAACTGGTGCTTGCGGCATTTCCCCCGCAACTGGTGTATCAGTCGGAGTTTCTGTTGCCGTTGGTTCAGGCATTACTGGTGCCGGTGTTGATGGCTCTGTCACTCCTGGTGTTGCTACTGGTGCAGGAGCTGCCGGCTGATCTGTTG
>JAKAJP010000019.1 GCA_021824915.1 bacterium | reverse complement strand
TCTCCTTTCATCTGATGGCTCCAGCTTCAATGTAACGTGGATTTCTTCAAAATAGACCTATCCTGTAGTAGCCATTGACAAACCTAAACACGATTGATAACATTCGCATATAGTATATGAAATCTTTGAATGCAGGCAAGGTTTCAATTCTAGTTTTAACGGCCGTTTTCACGGTCGTTTCTTTTTTGTTCGTAAAATCTCTTACACTTGTTTTGGCTAGTACGAGCGTCGGAGGCCCATCAACCAGCTACCAATGTGTTGGGAGTGAAACATACCGCTGGAAAACCGATAGCGAAAGCTCAGCAACAATCCCCGGTGGCTATAACATTTTATCCGTTTATGTAAAGGCGGGGGATGGATGTGTTAGCGTCTACCCGTCAAATTCCGCTCCCACCTGTTACTCAGTAGTGGTTAGTGGAAACACGGCTACCGTAACTAAAATAGGAACCGGAAGTTCTTGTAAAGATATTAGTCATCTCGAAGGAACTTATGATCCATCCACTCCCACACCAACACCTACACCGACTGCGACACCCACCGCAACGCCAACAGCGACACCCACCGCAACGCCAACAGCGACACCTACATCAACAGCAACATCAACTGCGACTCCAACACCAACCCCAACCATTGATCCGTGCATCGATAGGGTTTGCCAAACCGCAAGTCCAACACCAACACCAACTCAGGCTCCTACCCCAACACCCTTAGTCTGTACCGGAGATACTCATCCTGATGCTGCAGGCAAAAATTGTGTAAGCTATCAATACGGCGGCCCGAATGGTGGTGGTACGATTTCCGGCGGACAGGTTTTAGGGGCTTCCACGATGGCGGGAACCGGAACATTTACTGAAAATCTTTACATCGCTATAATGGCTCTTGGTGGAACAATTTCAGCATTTGGTATCAAAAACTTCAAGAAAGCTCGTCAAACGGCATAGAAGTCGCCTCAAAACCTCGTTTATCACTTCGGCTTTGAGAAAACTGGCGACTTATATAACTCGCAAAACTCGTTATAAAAAACTTCATAAGAAATACCAAAAGTATTATCTTTCTTTATTGGCTATTATTTTTGGCCTCTCTATTTTTTCTTTCGGGGCGTATCGCTACTTTTCAATCCGTATTCTTTCGTTTTCCAAACCTCCGCCGGAAACAGTTACTACCAAAAATCGTGCCGAACTTCCGGCCAAAATCACTATCCCGGACTTAAAGATAGATCTGCCGATTGAAGAAGGTTTTATCAAAGATGGCGTCTGGCAAATTTCAGAAGCGAATGCCTCACACTTAAACACCTCCGCACGGCCGGGGGAGGGTGGAAATATTGTAGTTTACGGACATAATAAAAGGGTGATTTTCGGCAGTCTGCCCTACGCCCGAATAGGCGCTAAAATTACAATCACCGACAAAAACGGCAAGAAATATAATTATGAAGTTACTAACAAATTATATGCAAGCCCGGATCAAGTGAATTTGCTTTACCCAACAGACTACGAACAATTAACTATTTACACCTGTGCAGGACTCTTTGATAGTCAGCGTTTCATTATTAAAGCAAAGCCTCTACTTGACAAATAAGTTGACCGGGGTTACCATAGCGCAGTTTCAAAAAATTGAAGATGTTCAAGAATAAAATCATCCTTGCCCTTTTGACAACCTTTGCGGTTGCCTTTCTTCTTTTTGTAAGATCCACATCTTCCGCCAAGGCCATCACATCAATTGTAAGTACATACGACTTTATAACTACAGATAACGGCATGCAGGGACTTTGGGCTACCGATTACTTCCATAGTACGGTGACAATTACACCTGAGGAAAAAGAGGGGTGTTATCAAGTTGTTCGTGAAGACGGAGGAACATTTGAATCTCTCCCAGACGCGAAGTCTCCGGGTGGAGCTGAGGGAACTTTAATTGGTAATGGAACCACGGGAACAATCTCCGGAGGGATTACCGAGATAATTTGCGGAGTATTAAGAGAAACACCACTTTCTAATGACACACCCGAGGATTTAAGAAATGGGGAATACTCAAGCTATGAACAAAAATACTTTCATAGATATTTTAGTGAAATCGCATCAGGAAATATAACCAGCTGGGGGTGGACATTTACCACATGCAACAACGGAACATGGGTAGACAATGAAAGGACAGAAGCTTTGTACAATTCAGACGGTCCCAACCCAACAATGGGGGATATAAAGGGCGATTTTATTCCCTGTGCAACTCCAGCGCCTACGCCACTCTCCTGTTCAGGAGATACTCATCCTGATGCTGCAGGCAAAAATTGTGTAAGTTTTCAACTGGGTGGAGCACCACAGGGTGGAAATGGTGGAGGACAAGTATTGGGAGCTTCCACTGGTCCACAGGTTTTGGGTGCCAAAACAATGGCAGAAACCGGAACATTTACTGAAAGTCTTTACCTGGCGATAATGACTTTCGGAGGCGCGCTTTCTCTAATTGGACTAAAGGCTTTCAAGAAAATTAACTAAAATCTTCATTTTTTTGGGGGGGACAGAGCCATTTTATAAAAAATCTTCATATTTTTACAAGGGGAAATTTTGTTGTAAAAAGGCTCCCGTGGGATGGAGGGGTGAGTTAAATCATCTAGAACAAGCAATACACAGGGATCGAAAAAGAGAGCAAGCTAAAAAGGCTCGAGATACCGATACGGTGCTTGCTGAAATTCGGGAAGATCTTGACCAACAAGCCCGGTCTCTAGGCCTAACACCGGAGGCTTTCAGAACTCTTCTTGAAGATCCTGAAGCATATAAAAAATTCTTGGAATTAACAAATGGGAATGAATTTAATATTCCCATTGAAACAAACGATAATTCGGAACTATTAAAACCAAAGCGAACTCAAATTAAATCAAAATACTCCGGAACAATTTTTAATACAACAAATTGGGATCCACTTTTTAATAGGAATGTGCGTGAGAAGATTGAGAAAGACCTCTAAAAGCATCTTCTGCCTGTTGTTTGACAGCCTCAATAAAGGTATAATTACATGAGGCTAATTAGCCTCATTTCATATGGATATTGGTAAAATTCAACCCACTGAAATAACTTCTGAACTCTCAAAATCTTATTTGGATTATGCAATGAGCGTTATTGTTGCCCGCGCCCTTCCGGATGTTCGCGATGGATTAAAACCGGTACACCGACGCATTCTTTATGCAATGCATCTCATGGGCCTTCATTTTACCGGTTCGAGCACAACAAAAAGTGCAAAAGTTGTCGGAGAAGTTTTGGGTAAATACCATCCACATGGAGACATGGCGGTCTATGACTCAATGGTGCGCCTTGCGCAGGATTTTTCAATGCGCTACCCGCTTGTTCATGGACAGGGAAACTTTGGTAGCGTTGATGGTGATCCTCCGGCTGCAATGCGTTATACAGAAGTAAAACTGGCCAAGATTGCAGATTTGATGCTCACGGATATAGAAAAAGAGACCGTAGATTTTATTGACAACTTTGACGCAACTCTAAAAGAACCTGTTTATCTTCCCGCACTTCTTCCAAATCTACTTCTGATGGGTTCAGAGGGAATTGCGGTCGGAATGGCTACTAAAATTCCTCCTCATAATTTAAGTGAACTTGTTGACGCCATAGTGGCCATGGTCAAAAAGGGCCACGTGGTTAGTCTCGAAAGTGAAAAAGAAACTACCGAAATAGCTATCGGACACACAGATTTTGTACTTAAAAAGATTAACCTCGTTGCAAGCGGAGCTGAAAAAAATCTTAATCAAGAAGAGATTGACCCAAAGAACATATCATTTGACTCCGATATAACAATAGATGAACTCGTTGGTTTTGTCCCGGGACCTGACTTTCCAACCGGAGGTGCAATTTACGATGCAAACTCACTAAAAGAGGTCTATGCAACCGGTCGCGGAAAAATAACCGTCCGCGGTATCGCCGAAATAATCGAAGGGGTAAAAGGTAAATCCCAAATTGTCATAACTGAAATTCCATATCAGGTAAATAAAGCCGAAATGGTAGCTAAAATTGCGGAGCTTGTTCATGAAAAGAAGATTGTCGGAATTTCGGACCTTCGGGACGAAAGCGATAAAGACGGAATGAGAGTTGTAGTTGATCTTAAACGCGACGCAAAACCAAAGGCAGTCCTAAACAACATCTTTAAGCACACCAAACTCCAATCAAGTTTCCCAGCAAATTTCGTTGCCTTAGTTGAAGGAACGCCGCATACATTAAATCTTAAACAAATTCTAACTGAGTATGTAAAACACAGACAAAAGGTTGTTGTCAGACGTACTATTTTTGAACTGACCGAAGCCAAAAAACGTGCTCACATTTTGGAAGGATTAAAAATCGCCCTTGATAATTTGGATGCCGTAATTAAAACCATAAGGGAGAGTAAAACGCAGGAAGATGCTAAGAAAAACTTAATCGAAAGATTCAAACTATCCGAAATTCAAGCAACGGCAATTTTGGATATGCAACTGAGGCGTCTTGCTGCTTTAGAGCGCCAAAAAATCGAAGAAGAGTATGAAGCAATAAAGAAACTGATTGACCAACTCGTTGCCATTCTGAAAGATCCAGGAAAGGTTTTGGATATTATTGTCAAAGAGTTAACAGAGCTAAAAGAAAAATTTGGAGACGGCAGGCGCACAAAAATTTACAAAAGCGCACTCGGAGAGATATCCGAAGAAGACCTTGTTGCCAAAGAGGAAACCTTAATCACGGTGACCAAGACGGGCTACATCAAACGCCTTTCCGCAAGTAGCTATAGGGCACAGAGACGTGGCGGCAAAGGGGTAATCGGAATGACAACAAAAGAAGAGGACGAAATTGAACATATCCTTTCCGCAACTACTCATGACACACTTTTATTCTTTACAAATAAAGGTCGTGTTTTTGGCAATAAAGCCTGGGAAATTCCCGAAAGCAGTAGGCAAGCCAAAGGACAAGCCCTAGTCAATCTCCTCAATCTTGAGCAGGGCGAAGAGATCCGATCGATTGTTCCAATCTCAAAAGAAAGCGGTACAAAATATCTTATTATGGCAACAAAATCCGGAATAATTAAAAAGACCAATATGGACGAATTTGAAAATCTAAGAGCTTCCGGACTTATTGCAATTAAGATGCGTGCTGACGATCAGCTGGTTTCCGTCCACCCGACAGGTGGCGAGGATCACATTATCCTCTTAACTAGAGGTGCAAAATCAATCAGATTTCCGGAAGCCAATGTTAGGCCAATGGGAAGAGCAACAACCGGAGTTACCGGGATCAAACTCGAAAAAGACGATGAATTAATCGGAATGGAAGTCTTCCCGGCAAAAGAACAAATTCCTGCGGACAAGCGTAAAAAGTTCTTCCGCGATATATTAACAATCGGGGAACACGGACTCGGAAAAAGAACCCCAATCCATTTATTCCCCGCCCAAAAGCGGGCCGGCAAGGGAGTAAAAGCCGCCGTAATTTCAGCCAAAACCGGGGATCTTAAAACTGCAGCAATGGTGACACAAAATATTGATCAAGTAATAATCACCAGTAAGATGGGTCAGGTGATTAAATTACCGCTTAAAAACATTCCCGAGCTCGGACGCGCTACTCAAGGAGTAATATTAATGAGATTTGCAGATAAAGAAGATTCCGTAGCAGCTGTCGCGACTTTAGTAAAAGGTGGCGGAGAAGAAGAGATTGACTAAAATACCAACGGATTGATAGTATAGATTAATGAATCCGGAACAAACAACACCTGCACGGGTTATTTCATTGGGAGCTCCAGTTGCTGTTATCTTCTTTTTCATTCTGCTCTTTGCTTTTGCAAAATGGGGACCTTCAATTCCATTTTCCGTTTTGTCACAGGCCAGAGGCGAACCCATGATAGTTACCGGCGAAGGAAAAGCAACTGCGGTTCCGGATATTGCAAAAGTTTCTGCGGGCATACAAACCACAAGTGGGATCCTGAGCCAAGCTCAGGATGACGTTAATAAAAAATCGCAAAGCTTGGTTGCTGCACTCAAAAACTTAGGAATAACCGAAAAGGATATAAAGACAACGTCTTACAACATTTACCCTCAACAAAATTATCAGGCCAATCCACCTACAATTACGGGTTATCAAGTTTCGGTCAATTATGAAATAACCGTCAGGAATATTGATCAAATCAATAACATTTTGACAACGGTAACTAACGCCGGGGCAAATCTGGTTGGAAGTGTAAGTTTTGACCTAAGTGACACAGCAAAACAAAAAGCTCTTAATGAGGCCAGAAACGACGCGGTTGGGAAAGCAAAAGCAAACGCCGAAAGTTTGGCTAAAGCGTCCGGCGTAACACTCGGAAGAATAATTAATATCTCGGAAAATCAAAGTATCGCGCCACGCCCGATCTTAATGAACGAAAAAGCTACCGGCTTGGGTGGGGGAACGGCACCTACAACACCAAACGTCCAGCCCGGAGAAACAGAGGTAGATTTAACAGTCTCCCTCAGTTACGAAGTGCGTTAAGCAGTTCGAAAATCCGAAGTGAGATAAGCGTTAAACTCTTCATAATAAGGATAATTATGGTCGCGTCTGGGTTTTGCAATAACTTTTATATTTGTGTTGATTTTTGAAAAAAACGTTTTAATTTCATCGGGTTTCTTAAAAGGATCCCCGTCATTCTGATATACAATTATTTTCTCGGGGGGAAAATTCGAAAAAGCATCTCCAAATATCTTTTGGCGCATCAAAGATGTGGACGGAACACCACAAAGAACAACTTTTTCAATTCTGTCAGGAATTGCCCTAGCTATATAAGCCGCAATCAAGGTTCCCACAGATTTCGCAATTATATTAATTTGACCTTTTTTGGAGGCAAGACGGACAATTAGTTCTGCTTTTTCTTTTGGCCGTAGAGTTTGGATCGG
The DNA here is from genome assembly GCA_021824915.1 of bacterium. GTDB lineage: Bacteria > Patescibacteriota > Microgenomatia > UBA8517 > UBA8517 > JAKAJP01. The sequence goes on along the minus strand of JAKAJP010000019.1, from coordinate 16,917 downwards.
ATCTGTCCAATGGTCCCAAAAAATCGGCCTAACTTCGCCGCTGATTTTCAAGCTTTTTGCAACTTCTTCTGCCCATTCACGATTTCGCGGAGAATAACCTGGTAAGATAAATGTAACCACGCTTAATTCTAGCATAAGTTTTATTTTTGGAGTCTGCTTCTTAACAAGGCATATGCATTTATTGATGAACCTTCTGTAGATGGTTGGGGACAATTCATCGGTCTGACCCGTGCAACTTTTACAAGCTCCGATGGTGAAACGAATTTAGAAGGATCACAATAGTATTTTCCTTCATGCCAAACTTTGGCTGGGCAAGTATTACAAACCTGATAAAAATGTCCGTCTATCATGGGCAGCTCAACCATAATTACTATATAACAAATTGATCAAATTCAAATCAATCCTGTATTTTTTATATATGACATGATATTCTGAAATGGCCGTCGTACTTGACGTAAAAGTGTTTTAGGTCTAAATTAGATTAAATATCAAGAGAGCGGGGAGGGAACAAGCCCTTTGATCCGCCGACAACCTCGGGAAAAACCGCCCGGAAGGTGCCAAGGCTTGAAAAACGATATGGGTAATGTAATTACAGTTGAGTCAGTTACTTCAGGACATCCCGATAAAGTTTGTGACCAAGTCAGTGATGCAATTCTGGATGCCTGCTTGGCACAGGATCCAAAAAGCCGAGTTGCTATAGAAAGTTTTGGCAGTCACGGACTCTTTGTTATTGGTGGAGAAGTAACCACCCATGCAAAGTTTGATGCAGCAAAAATTGCAGCAAGGATTTACAAAGATATTGGATACAAAGATAAACTAAAAATAATAACCAACATTGTTAAACAATCGCCGGATATTGCGATGGGGGTTGATACCGGGGGAGCGGGGGATCAAGGGATAATGTACGGTTATGCGACCAACGAAACTCCGGAATATTTGCCGAAAGCCGTAGCTCTGGTTCACAAATTAACCCGTGGACTCGAAGATCTAAGAAAAAGCAAAAAAATTAAATGGCTTCTTCCCGACGGCAAGGCTCAAGTAACTTTTTCAAACGGCAAGCTAAAGACAATTTTAATTTCAACTCAGCACAAAAAAGGAATTTCTATTGAACAAATAAAAAGAGAAATTACCAATAAATTAATTAAGAGGTTTGTTTCTTACATAAACGGAGTTGAAATTTTAGTTAATCCCACAGGAAAGTTTGAGGTTGGGGGATTTTTTGGAGACACAGGACTTACGGGACGTAAAATAATGGTAGACACATATGGGGGTTTGATTCCCCACGGAGGAGGATGTTTTTCCGGAAAAGACCCAACAAAAGTTGATAGAAGCGGCGCCTATATGTGTAGGTATGTTGCCAAAAATATTGTTGCAAAAGGTTTGGCCAAAAAATGTCTTGTATCGGTTGCTTATGCAATCGGCCGCGCGGAACCTTTAATGATTGCGGCCAGTGACGAAAAAGGTAAGAGCTTAACGGCATATGCAAAGAAAAACTTTGATTTTAGACCCCGAGCAATTATTGAAAGATTAAATCTACAAACACCTATTTATCTTTCCACCGCCTCATACGGGCACTTCGGTAATCCCGACTTTCCCTGGGAAAAAATTGAAAGTTAGTTACCCTTGCCATGAAAGGCCGCATGGATGTCTCGAAGCTGTTTGTTGGTTACATGGGTATAAATTTGAGTTGTGGAAATGTTTTTATGACCCAACATTTCCTGAACACTTCTAATATCGGCCCCTGCATTAAGTAGATCCGTTGCGAAACTATGACGCATAACATGCGGTGTAACTTCTACCGGTAGTTTCATTTTATGGGAGTATTTTTTAATTAAACGCTGAACGCTCCTTGGAGTAAGCCGCATCTTATCATCGGGTGTAGTTGGATCCATATTCCCCTTGTGTCTGATAAAAAGCGGCTTAAAATGATCATTCCTTTCGTTTAGATATTTAATCAACCAATCTGTGGCTCGGCTTGATAAAAAGACAACTCTGGCGCGACCACCCTTGCCAACAATTCCAAACTCACGTCGATCTAAATCAATTTTATCTCTATCGAGTCTGGTCAACTCCGAGACACGAAGGCCTGTTGAAAATAAAACCTCCAAAATCGCCTTGTCACGTTTTCCTTGAATTGTAGATAAACTTGGAGCGTTCAAAAGTCGATCAACCTGCTCGCCATTCAAAAATTTAACTTGACGCTCTTCAACTTTTGGTAAATCAATTTTGTCCGGGGCCATAACCGAATAATCGTTTTTAATAAGCCACTTAAGAAAACTTCTTAGTGCAATCACATGATAGGCCTGTGTACGACGCGTCATTTGATTTCTGTTCTCACCCGGCAAATTTGATAAAAAGACTCTGAAACTTCTGACAACATCCTGATTAATATCGACCAGATCTTCACGGATATGATTACTTTCCATCCATAAAATAAAACGTGATAAATAATGTTTATAATTCCTAATCGTTAGGGGAGAGGAGCCACGCTCAACTTGGAGATATTCCAAAAATTCATTGACCTTTCGGCCAATTTCCGAGGAATTGGGGACAGGATCGGCCATGTAACAATTTCAGGATAAAACTAAAGTAAAGGATTGTCAATAGATTGTGCGACATTATATAGGCTCGCCCTTAAGGTAAGAGAGTACACGATGAATACTTTGATTACTATCTGATCTCCGTTCAATACAAACCAGCCGCGGATGCGAAAGAACCTCCATGGGCACAGAAAGCTTTGCAAACGGAGTCAGAAGGACCCAAACATCCTGTCCATTACTGTCTGCATACTGAAGAATATTAGATGCGTGTGATGGAATATCCTCAAGAGCAAGAACTCTACCATATCTAGCCGCTTCGTTTGTTGCATTAATAGCCTTAAACATATGACGATCCTCATCGGAACTTGATCGTATAGATAAAGGCATATCATCTCCCGTAAGGTTTTTAAGAAAATTTTCTGTAATTTCCCGGGCTTCCGGCGGCCTCGAAGTGTGGGCTTTGACTATCTTTTTTCTCTCATTCCGAAGCCACATTAATAATTCCGTCGCCCCGTCAACCGGCCCGGCGCGCGATAAAGTGTCAACACTGTCCCAGAGCTCTTGCTCCAATAGACCCGCTTCAGACTTACCAAAACCCCGCTCAAGCGCCCATTTGGTTGTCTGGCCATACTCCTCGATTTGTGAAACTTCAAAATTCAGGTCAACAGTCGGACCAAATTTTTCCTGTAACATGCGCTTAAGTTTTTCAACCGAAATCTTTGCAGTTAAAGATAAAACTCCGTCAATATCCGAAATCACAACATTGCTTTTATCAATCAACTCCGGACCGGATACTTTTATTGACTCTCGTACAATTTCTGGCGGCATGTCGAGATTTTAACCCTTCGCAAAATAATATACAATCCGAGGCCAAATACGACCTCACTAAATCGATTTTAAGGCCCGTATTTTGTCGAAGACGACTAACTCATCATCCTAATTATCCCGAAAACACGGGAATTTCCGCAAATTTCTTTAAAATTGGCGAAAACACATAAAAACAGGGAAGAGGTTAAAATCCCTTAAATTTCGTTTCGGTTAATTTTCGGAGGAGTAATTTTTAAGGAAACTTTGAAAAGAGAGAAAACAAATAAAAAATAAACTAACTTTTAATGATTTAGATAAGAAATCCTTTGAGAAGCAGCAAAATTACTACACTCCCTGATCGGCTTTAGATTGCGTCGCAAAAGTATTATTGTGCGACATTATCCAAGTTGTGCTCCCTGGGACGGATATCAAATAAAACCACCCTTCGGAGGAATACTAATGCGCCTTAGTAAGTCAATAAACTAATCTGATAGCTCCCTCAAAACTATCTACTACAATTCTAGGTGTTTATACATCTACCCCACGGGGTGTACTCTCTACAGCCCCTTCAGATAATAAGATATCCACAAATGGCCATTAATAGGGCTAGAATATATCTCTTTGAGGCTAATAACTATATCATTCCACATCATCCCCTCAGTTAAGCCTTTCGGTTTTACTTCGGCAGAATCTGTGTGTCGTAGGTTGTGAAAACACCTATAATATTTCGTGAAAAAGTAGGCTTGAACAAGATATTTATCCTATAATTATAGGGTATGTTACTACCCTCCTCCCCTCTTGGCATGTGTCACAAAATTTATCCCCAATGTGTGGCGAAGAAGACGGCGATGAAAACTAAAATTCCTACAATAAGGTGTTCCCTAATAGTTACCGAAAAAAGCCGGTCTTCAAGCTTGGCCTGACCCAAACCTACCAACATATAGGCCCCTGCCGTCAAAAAAAGAGAGCCAACAACTACGGTTACCGGCCAGAAAAAAAGAGCTACCGCAATCTCTCCCAATACCAACACTGAAATCAGCGAAAGCATAAATACATCTCGGGAAAACTCTTTCTCCAGAACGACCGACCAAAACGCCTGAATAAAAAGCGGTAAAGAGGTAATTACGACCAACGGCACCGTTAAATAAATTGCTGCTCTTAATGATAAAATTGCATCAAAAACAAGGAAGAAAGTCAGGAGTGTGAGTACAAAACCTACTCCGCGTGCTGCTCTTAAAAGCGCAATCGTTCTTATGGCAGCGACGGAGTAAATGTTCATGGTCAAACAAAGGATGTAAGTTCCAATTCCATAAAAGATTACGATTGGGATACGAGCAAAAATACTTGATGGCAAAAGAAACCAAAAAATTCCAACCCCAAGTGTAAAAATTGTCGGCAACACCAATGCTAAAAGTGTCATATTTAACCCCAATCCTTCCCAAAGCGACCAGACAAAAAGTAAAACCGTCAAAATTCCTAAAATACCAATAAGTAAAAATCTGTTTTGATCAGACAAAAATTGGATACCGAAAAACCCAAGTGAAAGAGCCACGGAAGTAATCAAAAACCTTCTGCGTTTAGAAATCAGCATTTGTAAAAACTTTCTGGACATCGTCGTGTCCATCCAGGGAGTCTAAAAAATTCTCCACGCGGGAAACCGCGTCCACACCAACTTTTATTAAACTTTTTGGCTTCATAACCAGTTCCGTTTCTTTAACATTAAAACCCGCCTCTTCAAACTTTTTGCGTGTTTCGCTCAATTTGTTTGGTTCTGTGTACACTTCAACACCTTCTTCAACCTCGGTCACATCCTCCACTCCCATGTCGATCATTGAAAGCATTTGGGTCTCAACATCTGTCTGCTTTTCAACCAACAAATAGCCCTTGGGATCAAAATTAAATGAAACCGCGCCGGGGCCCGCCAGATTTCCCCCTCCCCTCTCAAAAAGATTTTTAATTTCTTGAGCGGTACGGTTTTTATTATCCGTCGCCGCCTCAACTATAACAGCAATTCCTCCCGGCCCGAAACCTTCATATGAAACCTCGATAAGCTCCTCCCCACTCCCAACCCCTTTGGCAATAGCCCGCTCAACATTTTCCTTTGGCATACTCGCCGCGTGAGCTTTTTCAATAGCGACCTTAAGTTTTAAGTTGGCATCCGGGTTCGATCCCCCGGTTTTAACGGCAATTGAAATTGCCCGCGCCAACTTACTAAAAAGATTTCCTTTTTTGGCGTCATTTAGGCCTTTTTGCCTGTGGATTTGTGCGTAGTGAGAATGTCCGGACATCAGACGTATTATACCTGAAGGTTAATTTACTGAAAAGCCCTTGACATAGACATCACGGTCTCTATACTCATTTACAGTTGAAAATGGATACTTCGCTTGCCCAAAACGCCATTAATCTAGCTCTTGAAGCCAACTGGGAGGCGGCTAAAAAAGCCAATCTTGAAGTCCTCAAAGACAACCCAAATGACATCGATGCCCTAAATCGTCTTGCCCACGCTTGCTTCGAACTTGGAGAAATCCCGGAAGCAAAAAAAGTCTGTCAGAAAGCCCTAAAGATTGACCCAGCAAACACAATTGCGGTTAGATGCTTGGAGAAACTTAATATCCTCAAGGAAGGTGAGTCCGGAAGTCAAAAACTTGTCAGTCCCGAAGCCTTTCTTGAAAGCCCCGGCAAGACCAAACTTATTTCTCTCCTCCACCCCGGTGATGCTAAGGTTCTGGCAAAGTTGAACGCCGGCTCGGAGGTATTTCTTTCCGTAAGTGCACACAGAATCTCTATAATCGACATGGAAGGAAAATATTTAGGCAGACTCCCCGATGACCTTGCCGCCCGCCTTAAAAACCTGATCAAGATCGGAAACAAATATCAGGTTCTTATTAAATCTATTTTCGAACGTGATGTGAAAGTCTTCATTCGTGAGGTAGAAAGATCTCCCGAAGCTAAAGATACACCCTCATTTTCGACAGAAAAACTTGATTACGTATCATTCACTCCACCGGAACTTGTTCACCGACAAAGAGATGAAGTAGTTGAAACTGAAGTCGTTCAGGAAGAATAATTTAAAACCTCTTTGCAAAACCGGACCCCAAAATTATATTAATGTCATCTTTTCCTCCACTGATACTCTTTTTGCACGAAAAGAGTTGTGCAACTTTAATAACTAAATTGATATCACCTCCGGTTACATTACAATCAGTGTCGGCCGCTGAAAGTTTATCAATGGACGCAACTTTTCCTCCCATTACCTCCAATATTTGCCCCACATTATCAGAAACTCCTAAAGTGCCTGTTTCGTCTTTTATGAAAACTCTTACCAGTCGGCCGGAAAAACCGTAATCTGAAAAATTAGCAGTCAATCTCTCCGAAACATCCCCACTTAATAAAAACCCTACACTGCCATCACTAATCCTCCCTTTCCTTAGAAATTGAGCCCTCCCCAAATCAATTTCACTTCTATCAATCGCCCTGACTTTTAGAGAAAACAGGGCCAGCGAAAACTTGTCATATAACCCCAAGTTGGTCTCTCCTCTACCAAAGACAAAGCCAATTAGCCCCGAAACATTTGGACTAATCAAACTTTCCGCATTAGAGTCGCTCCATAAATATGACGGAAAAAGAAAATTTTTTGTCACCGTCTCGCTTAGCAAGCGTCCGCCAACCTTTTGATCGTGCCCAAGTCTCCAAACATTTTTAATTATCAAGCTGCCTAAATTCTCTGCGACGTTAACTTCAGTGGCCCCCGGAATAGTTAAAATCGTCTCCTCATTGAGTTTGGGATCAAAAACTATTACGGAAACGTCACCGCGCGAGCGTTCAATAGTCAGACTTAATTTATCCTTACCATTCCAATGGTGCGGCGAAAGAATAACGAAAAGAAAGCCGGCAAATACAACAGATAAAATGATCGCTGGCAATATAAATTTGCCCAACTCACGAGTTCGTCTTTTTCTCTCTATTTCTTTTTTTCTTTTGTATGACCTCATATCAACTAATCCACGAGTGAGACATCCGAAGTCTTCTAATACTCTCGCTAATTTCTTCTTTTGGTTTCCCGGTAGCAGTCAGAACGCTTCTTATGATTTCAACGGCAGCTTCAAATTCCGGTTGAACAATTTTATCTACTCTTAGACTCCTAAGTCTATCCCAGTCGGCATCCTGATGGGCACGACCAATAATTTTTACATTTGGCGCAACCGTCTGAACATAGGCAATCAATGTCTCCTGCGCTACCCTATCCGGGATCGCCAAAATTATGGCACGACTACCGCGAATTCCGACAAGTTCAAGCACCTCAGGCTCAGTAGGATCCCCGTAAAGAACCGGAACTCCGCGGTCCTTCAAATCGGTAACAACCTTCTGGTTGTAATCAATTACAACAAAGGGAATCTTATACTCTTCAAAGACCTTGCCAATCCAGCTCCCCACCCTACCATACCCGCAAATAATTATGTGGTCGTGCAAATCACCTTCAATAAAACTTTTCGGTTCCCCGGCCAAAAATAATTTATTAACCATGGAGTATTTTTGTGTAACTCCCCTCAAAAACCGCCAGACGGGAACAACCGCATTAAAAAGCAGCGGTGTAACAACTAAAGTCAAAAGGCTTACGGCAATACCAAGTGACGTGTTTTCGGGGCTCAAAAGTTTTAATCCTAACGACGTTGAAAAAATAACAAAAGCAAACTCGCCCACCTGCGAAAGACCAAACGAATTTGCTATAGCGACTTTTCCACGATAACCAAAAAATGACGAGACCAAAAAAACAACGACCAATTTGATTATCAAAACAATTGCAGCGATAACAAGGATTAACCCAAGCTTCGAGACCAAAACCTGCGGCGTTACCAAAAAACCAAGGCTCACAAAAAATAGGGCAACGAATAAGTCTCTTAACGGTCTCACCTCAGAAAAAACAGCGTGTCGCTCCAGAGACTCAGAAATAACAATCCCTGCCAAAAATGCGCCAAGTGCTGGTGAGATACCAACAAGGCTAGTTATATAAGCGGTCCCAAGTGCCAGAGCAAAAGCCAAAAGAAGAAGTATCTCCCTTGAATTTATTCCAGCAACAATGTGCAAAAGTTTTGGAAAAATTAATTTTCCTAATAAAAATGCCATCGATATTACCACTGCCGCCTTGATCAGAGAAAGGACAACCATGCTCCCCCAGCTACCTACCGCACTGCCAAAAATCGGAAGGATAACCATTATGGGAATAACTGCCAAATCCTGTACCAAAAGCCATCCAAACATTATTTCACCATGGATCGTTTCAAGTTCCCCCCTATCACTCAGGATTTTAACCACAACCGCCGTTGAAGAAAGAGAAAAACCAGCAGCCAAAACCACTGAAGTTAAAATATCAAACCCCGACCAGTTCAAAATCCATGAGACAAAAAGAGTAACTAAAACGATTTGTACCAAAGCACCAAAAACGGCAATTTTCAAAAACCGGGAGAGGCTATCAAATGATAATTCTATGCCGATCGAAAAAAGTAATAATATCGTTCCCAATTGTGCAAGGGTCTTAATACTTGAAAGACTTCCAGGAAAAAATATTCCAACCGCGACACCCGCAGAGATATAACCCACAAGTGGGGGCAATTTCAAAGCCTTAGACAAAATTCCACCGACTAAGGCGGCAAAACTTACCAAGAAGATTCCTAAAACTAAATCCATACGACACTTAAGTTTAAGATAAACTCTAGATCAGTGTAAACCCCTACACCAAAATCTGGTAAAATCTAGTTGTTTAATGCCCAACACCTACCCAATATTTATCGTTTCTTTACTCGGTCTTATATTTTCTTCAAATCTATTATTAAAATTTGTTGAAAGCTTTTCATCAAAAATCAAAATCTCACCTCTAATTATCGGGGCAACCATTATTGCCATTGGAACTTCACTACCTGAAACATCTGTCGCTATCTCCGCAATTTCGCAGGGTGTTCCCGACGTCTCTTTTGGAGACATAATCGGGAGCAATATCGCAAACATATGTTTAATACTGGGCATTGGAATAACCTTCTTTCCAGTGCGAATTGGGACCGAAAAAACCCAGCGAAATAACATTATTTTATTTACACTCACACTCTTGTTTACAATTCTTCTCATGCTACCGGAGGCCACACGGAAGAGCTTTGGAATAGCACTTATGCTCTTCTATGTGGCTTTTCTAATTATCGAAACGGTGTGGGGAAAAATCGGAAGCCTTAAAGAAGACAAAAAGGCTATTGCCAGAATGGAAAGGGGGCGTGGCAGCGCAGTAATTTATTTACTAGGGATGCTTGCCTCGATCTCCGGATTAGTCATAAGTAGTAAATATTTAGTTATGTCCGCCATTACAATCTCAAAAAGTATCGGGGTTGAGGAAGAAATTATTGGACTCTCAATGGTTGCCATAGGAACATCACTTCCCGAACTTGCAACAACAATTATGTCGGGAATTAAAAAGGACTGGAAACTGCTCTACGGCGACATACAGGGTAGCAACATTTACAATCTATCCATAATTGGGGCACTTCTCATATCTTTTGGTAAAAGCGGTTATTTTATCGATTCCTTCTCTCTGGCTTTTATGTTCATAACTACGATGGCTATAATCGTTCTAAGCAACAAATTCGAGGGTAGAAGCATTCCCCGATCTTTCGGGATCGCCTTTTTAGTCATCTATGCAATTTACATTCTTAAAATTTACTTTCAAAGTGAAGTACAAATATTGCACTAGTTATTAAACTAAACTCTATTTTTTCTTAGATTGTTTAAGACGCCCCCTAAGTCATCGGGAAGATCAGATTTAAACTCAATCACTTTTCCGTTTGTCGGATGGGTAAACTTAATAGCGCCAGCATGTAAAAAAAGTCTTGGACAAAATTTACGATCATTCCGTGCGGTTTTGCGGCCGGCGTAAAATTCATCCGAAACAATCGCATGGCCAATATGTTTTGCGTGAATTCTTATTTGATGAGTCCTACCGGTCTTTGGATGAAACTCCACAAGGGAATACCCCCCTCGTTCCCCGGGGTAGAACTCAATAAGTTTATATTCCGAAACTGAAGCACGTCCCCCCGGCAGCACCCCAAACCGATCCCTCCTCCAAGGCAATCTTCCAACAGTTGCTTCAATCTTTCCCTCAGGTTCAACACGCCCGTGTAGTAAAGCCACGTAGGTCTTTTGCACTTGCCTACTCTTAAACTCCGATTGAAGTTTCTCAAATGCTTCTTTTGTTTTTGCAACAATTAAAAGCCCGCTTGTTTCTTTATCGAGTCTATGAACTATTCCGTCACGACACTCCTCGTTCCCCTTTAGGGGGTAATCAAAATTATTTCTAATCCAAGACTGAAGAACGGGTTGAGTTGTGGTCGTATCCGCTTCGTTTGTGATCCACCCTGCAGGTTTATCAACTACGAAAAGTGAGTCGTCCTGAAAAATAACTTTTGGCTCCATGAGGTTATTTCTCGCGCTTACGGGCATCTTTTGCACAAAGAGTTGCTTCGGGGAAAATTATTAGTCTGTCGGTGTCAATCATTTGACCACACTCCTCACAAATCCCATATTTGCCAATTTTAACCATCGTCAATGCTTTTCTAACTTGCACAATTTTTCGATTTATTTCGGTTTTTATAGCAGATGTTCTGGCGTGGCCGAACTGCTCCGCCGCATCAGCGTCGGGAGAAGCGTTATCCAAAAGCCGGGACGTATCCTTGAAAGGATCCTCATTAGAAAGTTCTTTCTTTCTTTTTTCTAAAGTATGAAGTTTTGCTGTCAGAAAGTGTCCCACTGGCACCAGTAAATTAGCCGGAAACCTCGGGGCTTCGTTTTTCTTGGTAATCTTGTTTGACTTATTTTTCATGCTTCTTTTCTTCCCAAATTAAAAATCGTTAGGAACGCGACAAACGCAACAATACCGGAAAGATAGACTTCAAATTTACCTGTAAAGGATAACACACTCGTGAAAAAAATAGCAATAGCGCTACGCACCAAAAAAAATACACCCAAGGTTGCAAGCCCAGCAAAACCAATTTTGCCCGATCTATACCAGGAAAAATTTTTATAATGTGTCTCGAAATAATAAAAAACAAATATAAACGCTAGCACAACCACAAAACCAAAAAAAGATATTAGAGATGAATTTTCAACCGAATCAGACAAAAATATAAACGAAAGCCAAGGCAAAACCGAGAAAGTCATTCCCTCCAGCGACTCGTAAAAACGAATCCTGAACTTGAATACGGAGAGTCCTACTCCAAAAATCAACCCCAAAAAAGTTAGCCAGAAAAACCAACCCGGTAAAAACCGGTAGGAAACTGCCCAAGCTATAAAAATCAACAGGTAAGTTATAAATGCCGAAGAAAAGATAATCTCCGACGGGTAATCTTCTCTAAGCCTTCGCCAATATATAAACAAGGAAACAGCCAGGCCAAGTAAGGCAATAAGTACATTTGCAATCATTGCTCACCATTATATATCATTAGCATTACATGCTTGAAACTCCGCACGTAGCAGTTGGCGTAGCATTAGCAATTAAGCTTGGGAACCCATACTTAGCCGTCCCTTTAAGCTTTGCCAGCCATTTTGCCCTGGACAAAATTCCCCACTGGAACCCGCACACTTATACTGAAACGGTCAAAAACGGCGGACCTTCCAAAAGCACAATAATAATCACTGCGATTGATATCTCCGTCTCAATCGCGCTTGGCTTGGGAATAGCCTATTCGGTCCTGCCAAATAAAGCCCTCGCTGTAAGTATTGTTGCATCAAGTTTGGCATCCGTTTTGCCCGACGTAAGTAAATATCCTTTCTTCGTACTCAAAAAAACCAGGGTCGGACTTTACAAAAAATGGGTCGAGACCGAGAGGGGTTTTCAGGTTCAAACAAATAGCTTATTTTGGGGACTGCTTACCCAAGTTTTAATTATCTTGGCTTCAATGTGGTGGATAAGGGCATAACTACTTGGCACGCTCTATATATTCCCCGGTTCTGGTATCAACTCGGACCAGCTCACCTGTGTTGATAAAAAGAGGGACTTTTGTCTTTAGACCGTTTTCCAAAACTGCCGGTTTATAAATATTGCTGGCCGAATTACCTTTTACACCCGGATCTGTTTCGATAACCTTAAGAACCACTTTCGGGGGAAGATCTACTGAAAGAGCTTTGTCTTCCCAAAAGAGAACCGAGACATTATCCCCGTCTTTTATATATGCAATTTGATCCCCTAAAACGGCGAGCGGAATCTCTATCTGCTCAAAATTTATAGAGTCCATAAAGTAGGCAGTTGTCCCGTCTTTATATAAGTATTGAAGTTTTCTCTTATTTGTATTTGCTTCCTCAACGTTGGTATTACTTTGGTAGGCAATTTCCTCCGTTCCACCGGTTTCAAGGTTTCTCGCAGTAACTCGAACTGTCGCACTTCCACGCCCCAACTTAATCAAATTGTATTTAACAACCTGATAAGGTTTTCCGTAATGAAGAAAAGCGACCCCACCCTTTAGATCCGTGACATTTATAGCCATACTATGCGTATTGTACCCGAATTTTTGGTATAATTGAAGCTGAAAAGCCGAGGTGGCGGAATGGCAGACGCGTAGGTCTCAAAAACCTATGAGGCCTTAAACCTCGTGGAGGTTCGACTCCTCTCCTCGGCACAATTGATCATCCCTTCGGAAGAGAAACATTTCCGGACTTGCTCCATATAAACCCCGGGTCTGAAGCCTGTTTTACTCCAGTTGCCGGATAAAAAACCGGCACCCTTTTTGCTTCAACTGCACCCTTTTGAGTATTGCACCCATGCAAAACGATAGCAGCAAATTTATTAGGATCGTCGTATCTGCCCAAAATCTCATCCATCGGGACAAAATTATACATTCTTTGAACGATTGCACCCGATTTGTCGTGGGTTTCGTCTGGATATTGCTCACCCATACCACTCATGTCACTGGAATGGCCATGAACAATAACCAGAGTATCCCCCTTTGCTTGTTTCAAAATTTCATTAAACCTCTTTTTAGCCCCGCCTGTTACTAATGACCAATCTACCATTGCCCGCAGCTCCCTAAACCTTTTTTGATCCTCAGAACTTAAAAGATTAAAAGTGTTACGAACTCTTTCTATCGCAGGATTCCGATAAGGTGCGGGTGTGGCTACTGGGATAAGTGACGAGCTTCCCAAAAACGATTCCGGCTTCATTTTTGATCTAATGGTTCGTAAGTCCGACGGCAAAGCTTCCTGGGGTGCCAGCTCTAAATATTTAATTCTTGTAATATGTTTTGGTATTTCGAACGACTGCTCTTCAAATCTGGCCCGAACTAAACTATCAGATATATCAATATCAACCTCAACCCCCCACGCCAAACCTTCGCCTTCACCAGCCTTACCAAAGTCAACACGTCTTCCTGACATTGTTGCAGATGGACTAACAATTTTTTCTGTCGCATCCTCGCTCATATATTCATGTTATTACATTTATATACACCTTACTACTTTGAGTGTTTAGTTTCTCTTCCGAAGAATTTGATCCTATCCCCCTTGAAGAATAAGGGAATGCTTTTAAGGGGGCCGTTTCTGTGTTTGGCAATATCAAGCATAATATTTTCCACACTCTCGTCATCTTCGCGCCAGAGAAACATAACCACATCTGCGTCTTGCTCGATAGACCCAGATTCACGAAGATCGGCCAGCTGGGGCTTTTTACCACCCCTGGTCTCTACTGCGCGGGAGAGCTGGGAAAGGGCCAAAACGGGCACTTTTAACTCACGGGCCAAATTTTTTAACCCCTGAGAAATTTCTGAAACCTCTTGTACTCTATTCTCAAGATTGCGCGAGCGGGCAAGTTGCAAATAATCAACAATTATAAAATCAAGGCCATGCTCGACCTGGAGACGGCGGGCTTTTGTGCGCATTTCAAGAACCGAAAGTGCCGGAGTATCGTCAATATAAATCGGAGCTTCCGCAAGTTCTCCCATTGCCTCAGATAACTTTGTAAAATCATCGTCAGATAACTTTCCAGTTTTGAGCTTCCAGGCATCAATATCCGCCTGGGCAACTAAAAGTCTGTCAACAAGCTCTTCCTTGCTCATTTCGAGTGAGAAAAATCCCACACTCTTTTTATTCTTAACCGACGCATTTTGGGCAATGTTAAGAGCTAATGAAGTTTTACCAACTCCGGGGCGGGCTGCCAAAATCAAAAGATTACTTTTTTGCATTCCAGCCAAAGCATCGTCCAAGTCTGCAAATCCGGTAGATACCCCCCTCAGGCCCTCCCCGGCTTTGTGAAGTTCATCCAATCTATCAAAACTCTCCGCCAAGGCATCTTTTACGGCAGTGAAGGCTTGAGCAAGATGTTTTTGACTCAGCGAAAAAATTTCGCTTTCAGCTTTATCCAAGACTTCATTAGCCCCAAGTCCCTCATCCATTGAGACATCCACAAGGCGCGATGCTGCAGACATCAACATCCTCTTTGTAGAAAGATCACGGACAATATGTCCGTAATGTTCAACATGGGCCGCCGTCGGGACTTTATTCGTAAGCTCCGCAACAAAACTGGCACCTCCAACATCTTTAAGTGTTTTTCTTTTTTTTAGTCTTTCTGTAACGGTAACAACGTCAATAGGGGTTCTTTCTTCGTAAAGAGAGAGACATGCTTCGTAAATTTCTTTAAGACGCTCATCATAAAAATCCGAGCCTAATAAAAATTCGGCAACAGCAATGACCGCATCTTTGTCTAAAAGCATTGCTCCTAAAACCGACTCTTCTGCGTCTTGTGAGTGGGGTGGAATTCTGACATTTGATTGAGTAGTTGCCATTTTTATTTTCACTTATACTACCTTGGGGCAGTTTGTAAACAAGGAGAAATTTGAAAACGAGAAATAAGTTACTGTTTTGTACTTAATACAACAACTTTTGTGTTTTGATCTTCCAAAATATCGTCTTTTTTAACTGAAAACTTGGGCAAATTTTCAGTTGCAATCCCGGACTCTTTCAAAAATGTTTCAACCGGTTCGAGTTTTTCAAATTGAGAGCTCATACCTGCCACCCTGTAGTGCATTGGAATAACAAAAAATGGTTCAATCTTACTTACAACCTCACTAGCCTCTTTTGGTCCAATTGTAAATTCACCGCCGACGGGGATTAAAAGAATGTCGATGTCTCCCATTTGATCAACCAGATCATCACTCAGTTCATGCCCCAGGTCCCCCAAATGTGCAATTCTCAAACCATCGGCTTCGATTACATAAATTGTATTCTTGCCACGAGAGGCTCCCTTTTCCCTATCATGGAAAGATGCCAGCCCAATAATCGAAACTCCGTTTATCTCGTATTCACCCGGCCCGGAAATAATCTTTTTAATTCCATTAATCTTTGAACTAAAATTATGATCCGGATGATCGTGAGAAATTGTTATGATCTCCGCTTCATTTGGGGCAAACTTAAGCCCAACTACAGCCGCGTCAAAAGGATCGGTAATTATTGTTGCCGTCTTCGTTTTGATTTTGAAGCTCGAATGACCTAAATAACTTATATCCATCAACCGACTCTAGCAAAATGCTAATTTTTTAGCAATACCATTTTGAGTTGGCTTGACACTTTTTGATATATCTACTATATTGGGGGCTCGATGAGAAAAGAAGTTGTCTGGGCAATTGTGGCAGGAATAATTTTTGGTGTGACTATCGGATTTGGCGTCTGGCGTATAAACTCTTCGCTAAAATCAAAGGACAACACCACATTAGCCTCCCCGACCCCACAACCAGCACTCCCTTCCGAACTTAAAATCACACTCGATAAACCCGAAAACGAGGATGTAGTGGTAGATAGTTCAGTAACGGTTTCGGGAATAACCAAAAATCTTGCTTGGGTTGCCATCTCAGGAGAAAACGGTGATTTTATTACCCAAGCGGACGACAAGGGAGTTTTTAGTCAAGATGTTGATCTAAATCCCGGGGTTAACCAAATAAAAATAGCGGCTTTTGATAAAGACGGGGCGCAAAGTGCAACTCAAGTAATTGTTGTCTACTCGTCCCTATTTAAGAAAAATACTCTAACCCCAACCACTTCACCTGTACCAAGTGAGGCCTCCGGGGATGCTGCAATAAGACAAAGGGTTGAAGAAAAAGTTGCGGAGGCTATTAATCACCCCAAAGCTTTCTTGGGAACAGTAACAGATATAACCGATTCAACCATTCAAATTAAATCACTCGAGGGAGACATCAGACAAATCTCGGCAACGCCTGACTCCGTAACAGTAATTGACAACCGCGACGACGCAAATAAGGAAATAAAATTGACAGACATTGCTATTGGGGACTTCTTGGTAGCAATGGGTTATAAAGGATCCAATAATGTTCTGATTGCCCAAAGAATTTTGATAACAGACGCAGTTAAAACTCCGCAAATTAATGCCGCTAGCGGGAAGATAACAGACAAGAGTGCCGGAACTTTGACAGTCACGATGGTGCGGGGAGAGACTACAACGTTAACGCCGAATTATCTGACAGATATCGAAACACTCAAAGACGGAAAAGAAGTTGCAATATCACTTTCAAAAATTTCCGAGGGAGATACAGTT
>JAKAJP010000004.1 GCA_021824915.1 bacterium | reverse complement strand
TGTTGATGGCTCTGTCACTCCTGGTGTTGCTACTGGTGCAGGAGCTGCCGGCTGATCTGTTGATGGAACAACAGGTGTTGCGGCTGGCACCCCTGGATTTTGACTATTTGCATTAGGATCCATTAATTATCACCTCCAATCAACTTACAAACCTTTTTTGACTATATCTTCAAACGCATCTTTTCCTGCAAAACCAATTTGCCTACCTATCTCTTTTCCGTCCTTGAAGAGAACAGTTGTAGGAATAGACATAACGCCATATTTTTGAGAGTTCACAGGGTTAGCATCAACATCTAACTTCATAATTAGAACTTTATCTTTGTAAGCGTCAGAGAGCTCTTCCAAGACCGGACCGGCAAGTTTACAAGGCCCGCACCATGTTGCCCAAAAATCAACTAGCACCGGAAGTTTGTTTTGAAGAACTTGAGCGTCAAAATCAGCGTCAGTTATATTAATGGTTGCCATCGCTATTCAATATAGCGGCCGTTTTCTAAATTTTCAAGATGTAAAGCGGTTAGTCTCCGCAGATTTCGCTTGTTTTTTCTATTTGAAGGATGTGATCCCTGGTAACAGCCTCATCTAAAAGCTGAGTATCTACTTTTCCAATGAAAATGACCAAACTATCATAAGCCTTGATTGGATAATCTTTAATGTCGTCAACTTTTTGATGATTTATGTAAGCAGTCGCTTTAGAATAGTCAATTGGATAACCGATGTTACTAAATAAGTCTCCCCATTTAGCCCCTTCAGCCTCAACGTGCACAACATCCCCCACTTTATCGTGCAAATGAGCTTTTTCATTTTGCAAATCTTCCGAAGTGTCTGTCTCCGAATTTTTCAGTTTACAAGGTTTGATTGTCATGTATTTGATATCCGAAAAATCAACTTTTTTACCATTATCAAAAACAATAAAACCCGCATGGTAGTGAACTCCTTTAGTAGAAACGGCCCTCTTAGCTATAAAAAAATAAGATAAACCCGTAATCGCCAGGGCAAGAAAAATAAAAAGCAAGATATTTTTCTTCATAGTTTTACATTTCTTAAAAGAAGTGCATTAGCTACTACAATAACGGAAGATAGACTCATAAAAAGAGCTCCTACTGCGGGAGTAAGCCTAAACCCAAAAGGAATAAAAAGTCCAGCTGCCGCCGGAATCGCAACAACGTTATACCCTGCCGCCCAAAACAGGTTTTCAAGCATCTTCCTATAAACCTTCTTCGCTAAAATTATCAGACGCACCAAATGCTCCGGATTACTTTGTGTCAATACCACATCCCCAGCCTCAACCGCAACATCAGTTCCTGCTCCAATCGCAACTCCGGCATTTGCTTGAGTAAGGGCTGGTGCATCATTTACACCGTCTCCAGCCATAATAACCACATTTCCCCCGTTTTGAAGCTCCCTAATATACTTGTATTTATCTTCGGGTAAGATTTCGGCGAATACGGTATCAATCCCTAATTTTTTAGCGATAGGGATTGCTGCATCTTTTGTATCCCCCGTTAGCATCGCCACTTTAACATCCAGATCGTGTAATTCCTTGACGGCAACAACAGACTCATCTTTTATCTCATCGCTAAGTCCAAAAACACCGATTATTGCCTTTTCATCCGCAACAAAGACGGGAGTCTTACCATCTGCCGAAAGTTTATCCATAATGTTTCTCGCCTTTTCTCTCATCAGACCTTTGATCCCCATAAGTCTGTTGTTACCGATAGAATACTTATGACCGCCAATCTCTGCCTCCATACCCAAACCTGCCAAATTTTTAACTTTACTTGCAGCAGCAAAAGGAATTTTCTTTGCATTCACGTAAGATGCGATTGCAATTCCCACCACATGGGATGAGAGAGATTCAATCCCTCCGGAAACGGAAAGCAAATCATCAAGGTTACCGCTTAAAATTTCAACATCGGTAACCACAAAATTTCCTTTTGTTAATGTACCAGTCTTGTCAAAAACGACATAATCAGCATCCTTTATGATCTCAATTTTTGCCATATCCTTAATAAAAACCCCATTTTCGACAGCGAGACGGGTGGCAATTGTTGAAACTGTGGGAATAGCCAGTCCAAGCGCATGCGGGCAGGCTATTACCAAGACGGTTATAGCTAATGTCGCCGCAAAAACCACCGGCTCACCCGCAATTAATGACCAAAAAAGAAGAGAACCAAAGGAAACCGCGAGGGCAGAAAAAGTTAACCAGCGCGAAGCTCTATCGGCCAACTTTTGTACCGAGGGCTTTGTCTGTCGGGCATTTGCGATGAGTTTTTTTATCTGACCGATCGTTGAAGACTCGCCAACGCGAAGGAGTTTCACTTCAACTGACCCATCAATACTTATCGCTCCGGCAGGCACTTCAGACCCCTCCCCCTTCTCCATAGGCTTTGACTCCCCTGTAATGTGTGATTCGTTGAAATTTCCCTCGCCTTTAATAATCTTTCCGTCTGCCGGAATTTTTTCACCAGGCTTGACCAAAACAATATCCCCTTTTTTAAGAGAATTAAGGTCCACGTCTCTAATTGTGCCACCCACTTTCAGATGGGCCCCTTTTGGCAGTAGTTTTGCTACTTCAGCTAAAGCATCTCCGGCGGCGGTTGATGATTTTGCCTCAAGATAATGGCCGAAAAGCAAAACCCAAATAAGAGTGGAGACCTCAAGGTAAAATTCTGTACTTAGAACTGGTAGGAAAGTTGAAAGGACGGAAAACAAATAGCCGGCCCCAACCCCTAAAGAAACCAGCGTCATCATTCCGTACTGACGCATTTTGATTTCCATTTTTGCATGGACAAAAAAGATTAAACCAAAATAAAAAATAATTGTTGCTACACCAAACTCGAGGTACTTCCTACCTAAAAAATCAGAAATTCCCAGGTATTTGACGGCAGGCGTAGAAAAGATTGCCAAAGGAGCTAAAAGTGCAGTTACTATAAAAAACCGCCTCAAGAAATCCGCTGCTGCTTTTGGGTTATCCATTGCCATTTGATGCTCCTCAGCCGTCATTTTAGACATCTGTTCTTCTTTTACCCCTCGCCTTCCACCCTTTACCCCAATAAGTTCCATTCCACACTTGGGACACGTTCCAGGCTTATCCATCACAACATCTGGGTGCATCGGACAAATATATTTCATACTTTTATATTACGCGCCGCAGGACCCGCCTGTCGACCTGCCCGGAAGGGGCCCTACAATACTCTGAAGTCGTTGGGCACCTGTCGCCGAAGAAAAGTCCTTGCCCAAAACTTTCTTTGCATCAACTTTGTCCCAACTTGTCCCTTGCCCGTCAAAATAAAAGGCTATGGTCAAGTATGCATCCGGAAACCAAAAAGAGTTTAGTTTCAAAACATTCCTATAAACCTCTTCGTCGGGCAAGTTCTTAGCTACCATCATTTCAATTGCCGCAAGAGCTGCCATCCCATGATTACAATCTGGGAACCAAGTCGAATTATCACAACAGGGGCGGTAGACATTCATCGCAATATCTTTTACTCGATTTTGCTGTTCAGGTGTTAAAGAAATCAGATCAAACTTGTTTAAATATTGCATTGCATCTCCTCTTGCCAAAGTCCAGCCTCCGGTTGAAGCAAAATTACCCTGATCATTTTTATACTCTCTTCCCATCGGACCTTCTTCATAAACAACAGATTTTTGGGCAAGACCTATTGCCCACAAAAAATCGACAACAAATTGCGAATTGGTTGAGTCGATCTTCACCGGGGCATCCACTCCTCCGGCTAATATCTTCTTTTGATCATTGGTTGCATTAACAGCCTCATTGAATTTTTGTTCATCAATAACTCCGGCTGCAACCAACTTGGGACCCAATTCTCCCCAACTAATGGGTAAGGTAAAACCATCCTTCGGGGAAACCTCCTCTGTAAGTTTTTCAATTTTTGAAGCTTCCTCTCTGTTCTTCTTCGCATTTTGATAATCAGCGATGCTTTTTTCGACTCTCGGAATATTCATTCCAATGGTTAGTCCTAAAATCCCAACCCCAAGGAAAGCCAGGGAAAGAGCAAGTTTCTTTTTGTTAAACTTCGGTTTCTTAAACATCTAAATGAAAAAATTAATCAAAATGTATACAACCAAGCTCAAAACAACCATGCTGCCTAGACTAAAAATTACTCTTTGATAAGGAAAGTAAATTTTTCCGGCCTTTTTGATCAAAAAATTATCGCCGACATCGACCAAGTAAAAAAGAATCGCGCCCGTTAGCATCCCGAAAGTCAGCTTATCCAAACCAAAAATCTGCGTCATGCGGATGATAAGTTGAAATTTGTAAAAAGACCAGAGCGTGGTTCCCCAAACCAAGATATAAATCAAAGGTTTCAAAACCCATTTATACTTATTTATCTTTTCGATTTTTTTGTTAATAAGCCAGGAGTAGAACCAAAAACTCATAGCACCAAGGAGTGCGGCAATCCAGATTCCGGTTATGGAATCGTCGATCCCAATCCAGCGCGTCAAAGTGACACCAACCGCAGCCCCAGCAACACACAAAGGACAATGCGCAGAAGCCGGAGACGCGATAAAAAGGGTCGAACCAAAAACCAAGGCGGCAACAAAAACAGCCGTAAAAGTTTTACTAAAGGTTTTCATTTAATTGTTGATAACTACCCCGTGGAAATCCAACTCTTTATAGCCGGAGTCAAAAAATAAGGTGATTGCCCTATCAATGGGCCCGATTCCCTGCGGTCCGTGTGCGGCAGGATCAAAATCAAAAACAACCTTCGCAGTTGCCCCCGCCGGCAGTTTGTAATCAATAAGTGGATTCAAATCCCCGTTCATCTCCATGCCGTAAAACTTTGATTCACGGCCATCAACAATAAATTTTGCCTTTGTGCACATGCACGAAGTCGTTATTTTTTTTAGATTTATTTCTTTATCAGAAGTATTTTTGACATCAAAACTTTTAGAAACAATTCCTCCCCTATATGCCATATCACCCAAGTCCATTACTCCGGAAGGATTTGCTTCCAGCTTTTCTATGGGGGTATTGGAAACAAATCTATCTCCACCACCGTCTCCACTCGAAGTTTTGGTCATCCAAAACGCCAATCCGCCAACCAAAACTATAGTCCCAATTATCAAACTCAAAATGATTTTGCCTTCTTTAGTCATTTTTACTGAACAGGTCAACAATCTCGCTAACCATCTTCTCCGATCCTTTTCCGTGGACATCCTTCAAAACACACGAGTGAAGGTGCCCATGAAGAACAACCTCATCAAATTTCTTGAGCGCCGCCTGAACCGCCCTACTTTGATGAATAACATCCGGACAGTACTCGTCATTTGTAAGCATCTCCTCTACTTTTTTGAGATGCCCTTCCGCAATTTTTATCCTATGAAGCGCCTTTTCTTTAAATGTGTTGTGTGCTTTCATTGATCATATGGTATCCCCCCTGGGGGGATGTTGTCAATCCTTGTTTTTCTAAACATTGAATATTAAACTAAAGAAATGTGCCCGGTTTGCACCGTTACTGTAGTTGCCGGCCTCGGAATTTCCCGTCTTTTGGGAATTGATGATCTTATTACTTCAATCTGGATTGGCGGTTTTATTCTTTCCTTTACTTTCGTTATGCTTGCCTGGATGAGTAAAAAGTGGCCAAAAATAAATATTAACAACTGGAAATTGGCCGTTTTTGCATTAATGTACGCCCTGGTTTTAGTACCCCTCAAGTGGAATGGATCCATCGGAATCCCGGGAAATAGACTCTGGGGAATTGATAAAATTTTATTCGGGACCTTGGTCGGTTCGGTAGTATTCCTTATTGGAATTTGGGCAGATAAATATCAAAGAACAAAATTCAAAAAGATCTTTTTTCCCTATCAGAAAGTTGTTTTCCCGGTTTTGGGACTTATAATTAGTTCTCTGGTATTTTATTTTGTAACAAGGCGAAATGGTTAAAAATTACAACGACTTACTCAAAAAAGTTCAAAAATCAATCAAAAACGATGGAGTGGATCTGTCCGCAAGCGAGGATTTATCAATCGCAATAATGAACCTAATTTCCATTGAAGAACATCTTTTTTTTACCTCTCAAAAAACCGGTAAGCCCCAATATCTTGATCTCCTTAATGAGGTACGTACCATGCGGGCAGAACTCCTGAAAAAGATTATTAAAGACTATGAAGGTGAAGTCTGGTGCATAAGTAAACACCTCCTGGCTGCCAGTATGCGCTTAATGGAAGTTGGCACCAAGGAAGAAAAAAAGGGCAATAAAAAAGAAGCTTGGTACTTATTTGAAAAAGCATTCCGACTATATTCCCTGTTCTGGGCAATAAACTTAAAAGTTGTTGATATGGATGATATTCCGGTCGAAGATGGAAACATAAACTTCATTGGGGAAAAAGAAGTAAAACTAAAAGCTAGCACATCACCGTGGGACAAACTTTCAGAGGTTTTCAAAAAAGCCGTGGACTGCTGCAAAGAATAATTACACCCGACCACGGAGCATCATGGCATCTATAATTCTTTTAAGGGCCAAGTAGTTTGCAGCTTTTCTATATGAAATTATCTTAGAAGTCTTGATTTTATCAATGTCATTGAACGCCTTGGTTATGGTTCTTTTTAGTTCCTCATTTACTTTTTCCATTGTCCAGTAATATCCATTGAGGTTTTGCACCCATTCAAAATAAGAAACTGTTACGCCGCCGGAGTTACAAAGAATATCCGGCAAAACATCAACGCCTTTTTCATTCAAATAGTGATCAGCTTCGCTGTCTGTTGGCCCGTTTGCCATCTCAAAGACCACTTCAGCAGAAATTTTTTCCATATTCTCTTTGTTGATCGCATTTTCCAAAGCAGCAGGGACTAAAATGGTAACTGGAAGTTCAAGAAGTTCTTCGTTTGTTACAAACTGTCTTTTTTCTTTTTTGGCAACTTCAGAAAAATTTCCATATTTTTCCTTTGACGTGGATAATTTATCTATATTTAAGCCTTTTTTGTCATATATCCCGCCGGATGAATCCGAAACCGCTACAACTTTATACCCCGCTGCGCTCGCAATTTTTGCAAAATAAAAACCGACATTTCCAAATCCCTGTATAGCTATGGTCACACCATTTTTCCTAATCCCCTTAGCCTTAATGTAGGCCTCAAGCACATAGACCCCACCCTGACCCGTTGCTTCAGTGCGGCCTTGCGACCCACCAAGTTCAATCGGTTTTCCCGTAAAAGTGGCTGGAGCCTGCTGTCCGGTTTCCTTTTCGTAAGTTTCAAGCATCCAGGCCATTATTTGCCCGTCCGTATTAACATCTGGGGCGGGAACATCCCGCCATGGACCAATAAAAGGAGTTATGAGTCTTGCGTACTCTTGCGACAAAATCTTTAATTCTTCCTGACTTAACTTTGCCGGATCAACTATCACAATTCCCTTTCCCCCACCATAAGGAATACCTGCGACTGCGCACTTAAGACTCATTAAGGTAGCTAGCGCTTGTGCTTCGTCTAAAGAAGCTTGGTGATGAAATCTGATTCCACCCTTAAAAGGCCCCCTTGCATCATTATGCTCAACGCGGTAAGCCTGAAAATTTTTCCCTTTAACCTTAACTTTTCCTTTAATAATTTTTTGGGGGGTCAGGACCATCTCAATGGCCTTCTCAAATCTTTTTTTGTCCGAGTAATCTTCCTCCAAAACCAATGAAGAGTCTTTAATTTGTGTTAGGGCGGCTTTCAAAATTGCTTCCACGGGTAAAATCGTATACTAAAAAACTGTTTTAGTGTAGTGGTATTTTTACACCAGAACCTGAGAGCTAACTGAAATCTAAAGAAAAATTCCAAAAATAAAAATAAGAAAAGCGAAAAAAGCAAAATAAATTTTTGCCTGCTTCAAATCAAACTTAATAGGAAAATTTTTAACCCAGTTATCAAAACTCTTGAGATCATTCAAATCGACAAGTTGGTCAACTAAAAGATGTAGGGAAAAAGATAAAACCAAGCCTTTTCCGAAAAAAGATCCTGAAGAAGTCATAATCCAAAAGGTCAGGGTCAAAAAAATAAGTTGAAATAGAATTGTATGAAAAATTAGCTGTGTTCTCTCGGTTCTGGTTTCATAGAGAAGCTCCAAAAGTCTTTTGATCTCCCTTTTATCTATCAGAAAATTTATTCTTTGACTGGTTAACTCTTGGGGTTGGAGAAAAAAGATATAAACGAGATGGTCGACATCCGGTAGAAATAGTCCAACCAGACCCCCCACCCAAAAAGGCCAATATGAGAGACTAAAAAATTGTCTGACGATAGTAACAAGAATAAAAAAAGAAAACCAGAAAGAAAAATGAATAAAAAGTTCGCGTCTCATCGGCAGGTACTAAATTATTGTACCATGCAGCTGGTTAGATCAACGTGGGTTTCGTCGATGAACTTTACCCCTTCAATGGCTAAACGATTTTTTTGTTCGTTTGGACCACCAAACACATACCCCGGAGCAAGACGACCGTCTTTATTCACAACTCTGTGACAGGGCACTTTTGAACCGTCAGAGTTGGCATGAAGCGCCTGTCCCACCCGCCTCGCATCTTTTGTTCCGAGAGCTTCCGCAATCTGACCGTAAGTCATAACTTTCCCGCGGGGAATTTTCTCAACTATTTTGTAAACCCTTTCAAAGAAATTTTTGTTCATGCTCACACCTCACTAAAGTATTTTACAATGAATATCCACCATATAACAATCACTCCTATTTTCAACCTGTTCGGAAGAATTCGAACTATCTTTTTACCCAGTAAATCTGATGCAATAATATCGACCCTCCGCCCGAAAAAATCCCTAAGAAGTTTCATTAAGAGTTAGTAAGTCAGGGCTTTATCAAATACCCCACCAGAAAGTTGGTTAATTACTTTTTCGGCTCTACCAGTTTCTTTAATTATGAAGCTTCCAATCTTACTATTGGCAACCGATCTCTTGTATTCCGGGGGAAGCGGGAGTGCGACAATTATAGTTAGTAAAAAGGCAATCAAAATAATTCCTTCGCCAAGGGCAGGGATTAATCCCAAAAGTCTATTGATTTTACTTTCGCGAATTCCTTTGGGAAGTTCATTAATTAAATACGTCAATAAATAGCCAAAGACAGACTCCAGAATTATTGAGACAACAATAAAGCCAAGGGCGTTTGCAAAAGTGTCGGGCAAATTAAAATTGGCCATGAATAAATCAGCGGCAAACTTATAAACACGCAGTGAAATTAAAAAAGATGCGAGGAACGAAATAAAATCCGCGAAAATATATAGGAATCCCCTCCTATAAGCATCCGTTGCGTAGTAAACAAGAACCAGAATAATTACGAGGTCAAGCCAGTTTCCGTTCAAAGGCTTTATCATCTTTATATTTTAATCCCCTTTTTCAACTCCTGTAGTTTCCACATGAACAACCTTCCTTTGGATTTTGGCTGGTAAGCGTCTTTGACAAAACTTCTGGCCTTTTCAAGAAGTATCCTCGGGGTTTCTTTGGCTAGCTTCATATAAAGAGATTTATGGGCTAAATCACCCAGTTCTACTGCCAGGTCGTAAGCATACTTCTGAAATTCGCGGGAGACAAACTTGTCTTTATCGTCTAGTTTGTATTTACTAACAATGTCGCCAACTTTTTGCATACTTCTTTAATAACCTTATCCAAAACAGCTCTTTCTTCATCTGTAAAGTTCTGAAGAACATATTCCTCCCCCATAGGGCGAGCGTCCTGTGGACGATTGTCTATTCCGATCCTAACGTGCCAATACTGATCTGTTCCGAGAGCCTCATCAACAGATTTTAATCCGTTATGGTCTTTTGGACCTCGTCCAAATTGGATTTTGTATTCACCAAGCTTAATGTCAAGGTCGTCATGAACAACATACAAGCCAATGTTCGGTATGTTGTATTTTGTATATAGCGATCTAACGAAGTCACCGGATTCGTTCATAAAAACGTCAGATTTCCTGATCAAAACACTTCGAGAGAGCTTTAATTCACGAAGTCTGTCTACCACCAAAAAACCGGCATTATGCCTTGTGTTTTTATACTCCTCTCCCGGATTTCCGAGTCCAATAATCAGCTTCATCTGAAGCAATTGTAGCAAACAATCAAGCTTTTTTCACGCTTCTAAAGCGGAAAAAGCTCACGCCCTTTTCATTATCGACACTGCGAGTTTGCCAAAAATTGGAACCTCCCATTTGTCGCCCTGCCATGCCCTGTAAGTCATAACTAACCACAAAACAACGCCAGTAATAAAACATAGCGGAACTATTATAAATAACAAAAATGCGAATATTACCGTTAGACCAACTATCCACGGTACAAGTTCTAATATTACGAAAACCGTTAATGATTGAAATGCCCAAAATCTTACAAATTCATCCTTCTCTAAAAGCAAGAAAAGAACCGGAACAATAAGTGTTGGGCCCAGTAGCGTACAAAGTGCCGCCGCTGTTTCTTTTTTGAGTCCTGTTGTTGCCATAAATACTCACCCCCTATTCCACTTTCATCTTTTCACAAAGAAACCCTAAGGTCAACTAGATATATTGCAAAAGTGTTTTAATTGTAAAAAATCCAAAAAAAATGAAGGACCCAACCATTACTAAAATCCTCGGCAACGAAGGCTTAACCTCGCTCTCTAGTACGCTTATATTCAAAAGTGTTGTTGCGCCAATATGAACAAACATTGCGCCGGCATTGATCACAGCCTCAAGTGTAAGTAAGAAAAGCGGTTCATTAAATTTTGTGAATAAAATAATGCTTCCAAAAATAATTTGTAACCACAATACTGAATAATAAATTTTTGAAAGATTTTTAGGATGCCAAACATGGTGCTTTATTATCAAAACATTTTCGGAGACAATCCTGCTGGTGGCATCAAGAACTGTTGTCTGAGTCGAAAAAAGCATTAAACCTCCGATTATAAGAAATAAAGTTCCCAGAAACGGAAACGTAGTTAAAGCAATTGATTTAGCCTCAAACAATACAAAATTGATACCGGCCGCCGGGGTTGTATGTCCAAAAACAGTCGTGTAGGAAAGTAGCGCCAAGAGACTGATTGCAATAACACCCGTTAACCAAAAAACCAAAAAATGTTCGCGGTTAATCAATTGCCACCATCTCTCAAATCGACCAATGTTCTCTTTACTCATCTCAAACTTTGCTCCTTCAAGCTGTATATCCTCAATATTTCCGGTCAAAACGCTGGTTATTCTCCCACCATACTTCCCCATTCCATAACCTTTTTCTTTTATATAAAAGGATTGGGCCAGATTAAGATTTCCGCCGGCCCCGGAAAATGCAAATGCGGCCAGAAAAGACGCAATCGGAATTCCAAAAGGTAGAAATTGGTAAACATCACCATTTGGAAGTTTACCCATACCAACAACACCCCTCATAATGGCTAACCAATCCGGAGACTTTGCTAAATATAAAACCAGAATAAAAATTGCCGGTACCCCAAAACCAATAAGGAGAATTGAAAACTTTTCAATGGTTTTATATAAAATCGGCCCCGCAGTCAATATCAAACCACTAATTAGTAGCATCGCAACAGCAATATAATTCGTATGCTCTATTCCAAAAACCGCACCGACTAGCTTTGCGGAAGAAGCAATAATTCCCGGCCAGATAAACGCAGAAAGAGTCGAAAAAATAAACCAAAAAGGAGCATATCTAAACTTTCTGGCAAAACCAACAAAGATACTCTCTCCCCTAAGAAGGGAGTATCTTTCTATTTCCATATTAATGAAAAACTGAAGAGTAATTCCAAGAATCGCTGCCCAAATTATCCCCAAACCAAAATTTGCCGTTAGATATGGCCAAAGGATGATTTCCCCACTTCCTAGCCCCAACCCCAAAAGAATAAATGAAGGGCCGACCAGATCTCTAAAACGCGGCGGAGACGGCATCTCACGAAGATCATGATCTTTTAGAGGCATATTTTATAGTAGCACAACAGCCTGGGCGGACTGGCTAGGGATTATTGGATGAGGATTTGTGATCACTCGAATTTTGATTTCCATGATCCTGATTTTTATCCAGTCCTTGCCCTTGATCACTATTTCCGCCCTGCAATTCATTTTTCTGAACCTGTTTTTTAATCTCTTCTAATTGCGCTTCAGTGTCGTTGAGTTTTTGCAAAACCTGTTGTGGTGTTTCTTCTTTAATAACCACCGTCTCAGGCTTGGTTACAATAATCTCCTGACCCACCGGCTGACTGGTGGCCGATGGAGGTGTTTGCAGGGGAACTGGCACTTGAGTTGGCATTATAGACGGGGTTTGCTGACTCACACTAATTCCAGATTTGACTTGTACCTGAACCTTCGTTTGTTCAATTTTTTGTTGATATTGGTCAATATTTTGAACGAAAGTGGCAGTATCAATCCGATCGTTTTTGCTGGTAATCAAAGTTTGTGTTTGCTGCGCCTCCGAGACTAATAAATCATAGCCAACAGTTGAGCCTTTTTGATTCAAAAGTTTGGTTGCCTCATCAAAACGTCTATCGGTAAACTTCATGGAAACTTTAGGTACCAGTGGCGTTCCCGAAAGAAGTAATAATGTTATATCCTCAAGCCCTGTTTTTAGTGGATAAAGAGAATCACCCGGAATGGCATTCCAACTAAGAAGAATAAGAAAGGTGGGAATAAAAAGGAGCAGTACGACTGCTGTTATAAAGGCATCAAGAAGTCTGCGCATTAAAGTAATCTTGAATTCATTCCGAACCTTTGTCAACATCCCGACTTTGAAATTTGTCTTATTTAAGATTTTTTCTTATAATGCCGCCATGCCCGAAATTCAACCGAACGACATCAAAAGCCAGGAGTGGCTAAAAAGCTATAACATGAATAGGTGGGTCAGGCTGGGGGAAAAATTCTTTTATTCAACAGATTACAAAGAACCGCATAGTAAAATCGCCATCGATAACGGAGCCCAAATAAGTGCCTCCTCCGAACATAAGCCTCTAGTTGGCGATGCCGGAGATATACATGTCGTCGAAGGGAAAATCTTTTTTGGTGGTTCTACTACAAGCTGTGAGGTTGTCGGCGATGAGCTTCAGGCAAGAATTAAGACAAACGAAGTCGCTAAAAAACAATTTGGGGAAGAATTTATTTACCCTTTTGCAGCCTAAAGAGTTCTTTGATCTCACCCAGAGTAGTTACACTGCTTGCATCCTTATCATCTCTAAACCTAATTAACCTAGGGAAACGTAGTGCAAAGCCGGCGGTGTGTTTGGGACTAATTGTTATTTCATCCGCAGCAAGTTCAACTATAACTTTCGGTAGAACCCAAAGGTCAGGAGTCAGATCCTTGTGAACTTGATATTCTTTTGGTTCTTCTCTTACGCTTATTTTTTCAAGACGACTATTCAGCTGCCTAAACTGTTCATCAGTTAAGCCAGTTCCGACTTTTGTAACGGTTTTAAACATATCCCCATCTTTTATTCCTGCCAGAAATTGTCCAATGCCAAAATCGCTTCTTTTACCTTTGCCAACGGAATAACCCATGACAACACAATCGATTGTATCGGCAAGTCTTCCCTGCCTCCCCTCTTCTTCTTTCATCTTCACCCAATTCCATCCGGTCCGCCCGGAGACATAAAAGCCATTGGCTTTTTTAACAACAACTCCCTCAAGCCCCATCTTCAAATATTTCTGATGCATAGTTTTTATAATATCGGGGTCTTCAGTAATAGTGTTTTCATCAACACGCAATAAGCTTCCATTGACAACAACTTTTTTAAGCTCTTCGCGCCTTCTTAAATATGGTTCGTTAATCAAATTTCTCCCGTTTAGAAGAAGAATGTCAAAAACCTGAAATTGAAGAGGAATTTCGGAAGCGGCTCTACCAACATCATGCTTTCTCCTTCTCTGAATTGTTTTTTGGAAGTCCAAAAACATTTCGCGTTTTGGATCCACCCCAATTGCTTCGCTATCAAGTATCACCTCGTCCGCTTTTATGAATTTACCGACGCTTGAGAGTTCCGGAAAAGTGTCAATTGGGATAGCATTCATGTTCCTAGTAAAAATCCGCAGAAAATTGTCTTTCTTCCTGTAATGAATGAAAATTCTCAAGCCATCAAATTTTGGCTCAACAGAAACCTCGCCCATTTTTTTGACCATTTCAGTGGTTGAATTAAGGCGCTGGGCAAGCATTGGCACAACCGGAACCCCAATTTCCGGCTTGGCACTTTTCGGATTTCCTTCTTTGACAAGCTTGGCTATGTAGCCAATATCCGGTCGGATGTTATATGCAGATTCTATCTCCGACGCTTCTATTCCGGATTCCTTCGATAACGCATCTATTACGGTCTTTTCCGAAAAGCCTAAACGTAGTCTGCCCACAGGAATTCTGGCAACAAATTTTGCACTGGTCGGATCAAGTTTCTCGAGGAGTTTCGCCATCGCAGAAACTTTTCTTTCTTGACTCCCCTCCCCGTTATCCTTTGCTATCGCAAGAAGCGAGTCATAAACTTCAGAAACATTAACCTCCAACTTCGATCCCTTAGCTAACTTTTCTGTAACATTACCAATATCTCCCGCTTTTTTATAAAGACTTCTAATTTTTTGAGCGTCCTCGTCATATGCTTGAGCCAAAACCGTGATCATCATTCTTTCGGCTAAATTCAAAACAACCCCTTCGTAATTCGGCGCTAGTATTCCAAGAGACAAATAAACAATTCTACCAACTTCACTTGAATTGGATTTTTTAAGAAGTTCAGCCAAAATCCTTGTAATTTCAAGCCTAGAAGAAGTTTTTTCAAGTTTCTCCAAATATTCGGAGAGTTCGCGAAACTTCATAGCCTATTGTATCAATATACAGGCCTATGGGCCAAATATGACGAGAAGAAAAAGTAAGCAAAAATAACTACCCCGATAAACATAAATCCAAAAATTATTGAAACAACTCCGTTCCAATCCTCGTGTACCACTTTATTTATTCCCTCGCCCAAAAGTGTCAGGCCAAAGAGGGAGGGTAAAATCAAAATCATATATAAAAATTGTGGATCTTGTGGTGTCATTTGTTTGCTATTACATATTTACTAGCCTTTGTACTTCCCACTTTTTTAATTATTCCTCTTTCCTTTAGGCTTGTTAAATCTCTCAAAACCGTATCTTCGGAAACCATGGGTATAACCCGCTTTAGTTCCGCCATTCCGGCTCCGCCCTGATCGCTAAGATATTCAATTAGCCTCATCTGCCGCTCGGAGAGAGCAATTTGTTCACCAAACTTAACCTTAAGCCTGGAGTCAACGGACAGTTTACGAACTTTGTCTTTTATTTTTTCCAGCTCAGAAGCTAGTGCTCCGGTAAAATATTCCAACCATGGAGTTAGATCCCTTGCACCTATGTTTGGAGACTGCGAATCGACCTTCATAAAGGCGTCATAATAACCCGCCAAATCGTTATCAAAATGTTCCTCGAGCGAAAAAAATTTCTTTATGTTGTAATCTTCACGCATGAGAATTAATGAAGCAAAAGCTCTTATTGTTCGTCCATTTCCTTCAACAAAAGGGTGTATTGCTACCAAAATATAGTGAGCGATACCAGCACGGATCACGGGGTGAATTTCCATGGCCTCCGGATCGTTTAGCCAAAGAAAAAAGTCCTCGACCAAATACGGAACTTCATGGGCAGGAGGCGGCTGAAAAATAACCTTACCCGTACCCTCCTCTTTGACCACAACCTCAGCGGTTCTAAAAACTCCGGTTTTTTCGGGAGCAATAATTCTATCAACTGTAAGTTTGTGGATATCCAAAAGCATTGAGGGCTCATATCCCCCTCTTTTAACCGCAAGCTCGTCAAGAAGAACTGCAACATTCCTGTAATTGATCACTTCCTGAATATCGCGGGCCCTGGCATAAACCTCTGCCCCCTCCAAAATCTTTTTGGTCTGGTAAAGAGTCAGGTCATTACCTTCAATGTGAGTTCCATGGTGGATGGTGCGCACTAAGGCGTCGGATTGAAATTGCTTTTCAAAAGAAGGGACAAGAGGTGCATTCTCAATAACCTCTCGTGCCGCCTCAATTGCACCAATGTTTTTCAGAATCTTATTGGAGATAATATATTTTGGAGCGTACATATAATCTAATATACCGCAGAGATTGCGGAAAATACAATGGGGTATAATTATTCTGTGGCAAAAATAATTCACCACGTAAGAAAACACCTCTTTGGCTTAGGAAAAGAGGTCACACAACAAATGCTAGCCTTGGCAACAAGCGGATTTGGTTTAGTTGCCGCCTTAGCCTGGAATGAATTAATAAAAGAGGTTGTGGCAGAATATATTAAACCAGTGGTCGGAGAAGGTTCCGGAGTCATCTCACTTCTGATTTACGCCATCTTCATAACAATTTTAGCAGTCTTTGTAACCTACAGTCTGGCAAAGCTTGCCAGGAAAAATTAATCTTCAATTAAGGTCGGTTGAAATATCTCCAGCACTTTACCGTCGGGGCCAACGGGGGGTAAATCGTCCATGCTTGGAACTTCAGGGGTTGCAGAAACTAAACTCCATACTCTTCGGAAGCCGTTATTTTTATCTTTTCTACTTGACCACCTCATCCCCTCCGGGGCCGGACCGGGCGGTACTACTTTATTCTTCGTTTCTCTGATGTCGGTTGTATAGGTCTGACCGGCAATAAAAATCCTTTTATTCGCTACACCCCCACCACCGTTGGGTTCAAGTTGAATATTTAGACCCGAAATAAACTCCCTGCCTATCATTATAGGTTGATTATATCACCTGCTTTCAAGCCCTTGAGAAAATGCTTATCTGCGGTGGTTATAACCGTCTGCTGTCTCGTGGCGAGAGCTATAACAATATCTCTATGTTCGTGATCCAACTCCGAGAATATGTCGTCGAGTAGTAAGGTTGGTCTCTCGCTCGTCCTTTCCTCAATAAAATTTAGCTCAGCTATTTTTAGCCACAAAACACCCATTCTTTGTTCCCCACGACTGCCGTAACTGGCAAGGTTACGCAAGCCCTCCATAAAAACAAAATCGTCGCGGTGCGGACCGACGAGCGTCGTCGCAGCAGCAACTTCCTCCTCCGCATATTGTTCAAGCCGCCCCTCGCTTGTAACAGACCTGTCATAGCCCAAGGTAAGCTTTTGGCCTCCCGGAGCCGGCTGGCTATTCACGAAGTCAATAAATTCGCTGCGTCTTTGGGTTATATAATCACCATTTTTAATCAAGAGTTGATTCCAGAAAACAAGTTGAGACCGGGCAACACCTTCCTCTCTTATCCTGAGTAGTAGCTTGTTTCTTTGACGAAGCCCTTTCTCATACGACAGAACACTCCTTCGATACTCACGGTCAACTTGAGACAAAACATTATCCAGAAACTTTCGACGAAGACTTGGAGCTTCCGTCACCAAATCCATGTCCCAGGGACCAAAAAGTACAACCTTAAAATTTCCGGCAAAATCAATTAGTCTTTTTCCCACCCCGTTAACCAGAAGCTTCTTTCTGGCAACTTTCTCGGGATGATCATTACCGATATCAATTAAACCCCGGGTTAAAACTGATTCAAGAATATAGCCCGAGATAAGTTTTCCTTTAACCCTTGCTATATCTTTATCATAATTCACCATTTCCTCTTCTATTTTTGCTTTGAAGCTTTTACCGGTGGAGAGAAGAAACAACGACTCTAAAATGTTAGTTTTACCGCTGGCGTTGGGGCCAACAATCACTGTAATTTTGGGCGAAATCTCCAACATCTTCGAACGGAAATTCCTAAAATCTGATAACCTGACTTTCGTAATCACACCTGAAGTATATCTTACTTTTCAAGTTTGCGGATAAATTTGTTGGAGAAATATGTAACACCAAAGTATACTCCGATCATAATAATCGTAAAGACAAAAAGGCCCAAAACAGTATAGTCAAGCGCTTTTCTAAAACTACTAACCGTGCTACCAAAGAAATATCCAACCGCAAGAAGTATTAATGATTTCGGAAGAGTTGCGAGAAAATTGAATTCCAAAAATTCCTTCATCGGAATTTCAGCACTCCCGGCCGCAAAAAGAATTATCCCCCCAACTGCATGAGATAATTTTCCAAAGAAAAGGAACGGGCCTTTATTCTTTTTAAGAGCGGTTTCGACCCTCTGTACAAACTTCAAATTTAAATTAAAAAAAGAAAGAACTTTCTTATAAGCACCGTTAAGCCACCAACGCCCGGCCGAATAGTAGATCATATCCCCCGCCAAATCTCCCGCAATTACGGTCAGATAGGTTGGAACAAAATCCATAAAGCCTAAAGAGACCAAAAAACCGGCAATTATTGTGGTTATCGGACCTTCGATTACTACCAAAGGAAAAAGCACCAAGTAGCTATAAGTGTAGAGGAGGCCAAATATCTGGGTAACCTGGTGAGCTGAATTTAACACCCTTAAATGATACCATGAAGATAATGGATATTTTATTAACCACGGAAACATACTTTCCATGGATAACCGGAGTTTCCGTCTCCACCGACAATATTGCCAATTATCTGGGTTCAAAGGGCCATCATGTAACTCTCATTTATCCAAAACAACAAGTAAAGGGAGATGTCCCCCAGCACAAGAATGTCACATTAGTTGAAGTCCCTTCCTTCTACTCTAATTTCTACAACAACTCTGTCTCGGCAAAAATTCCAACTGCCATCCACATTATTAAAAGATTAATGAATGAAAACAAGTTTGACGTTGTTCATATACAAGAACCTGGGCTTATCGGGATTTTAACACTAATGGAAGCAAGGCGACACAAAATTCCCGTCCTTGGGGCACTTCATTTTATACCCGAGCAAATAGATCGCGTCCTCTGGGGAAGTTTTGAAAGAATCTTGACTCCGATAATCAATGTTTATATCCGCTTTATATATAACAAGTATGATGCCATAATGACACCCTCACATTTTTTTGCAGGATATCTCAAGGGTGTAGGGGTAAAAACCCCAATCGATGTTATTTCAAACGGAACCGATGTCAAAAAATATCATCCGGCTCCACGCGATTACGCGATAAGAAAAAAATTAGGAATTAGAGAAAACGATTTTGTTTTCTTTTTTATTGGTCGTCTTGACCGCGATAAAAATGTCGAGACCTTGGTTCGCGCAATGCCCTATACTGATCCGGAAGTTAAACTTTTAATAGTGGGGAAAGGAACAGAAAAGAACTTCCTGAAAAATCTCGCAAAACTTCTAGGGGTTTCTGAAAAAATTTTTTGGGTCGATTACATAACCGATACCGAAATGCCAAATTATTATCAAGCCGTGAACGCTTTTTCTATCATGTCACCGTACGAAGGTCAAAGTATTGTTACGCTCCAGGCTGCAGCTTCCGGACTCCCAATTATCGCTGCAAAAGCCGGAGCTCTACCGGAACTCTGTTTCAATGAAGAAAATGGTTTTTTAGTTGATACATACAACATAAGAACTCTTGCGGAAAAGATGAATGAACTGGCGCACCATGAGGAATTGCAGAAGAAGTTTGCAACGGAGAGTAGAAGAATTTCACTTCCCCACGACAGACCCAGAGCTCTTCATAAACTTGAGTTAATCTATGGTAAGCTCACCAAGAAATAATTATTTCTGACAAACGGGGCAAACATAAGTTCCACGACCACTGAGGAAATATTTTTTGAAAGTCCCTTTATGACATCTCTCGCAAGGCTCCCCTTCATGCCCGTAAGCAAGTGTATGACTTTGATAATTTCCTTCGGTTCCGTCGGGAGTAACAAAGGCAAGTTCGCTTGCCCCTCCATATTTAATTCCTTGCTTCAAGACTTCAATCACGGCATTGTAAAGTTCTTTTGCTTTTTCCGGTTCGATTGATTTTGCGGGGGTTTTGGGATTGACTTTGGCAAGCCATAACGCATCATTTGCGTAGATATTTCCCACTCCCCCCATTTTCTCCTGATCCATCAAAACTATTTTTACCGGCCTACCAGACTTGCCTAAAATTTCTCTGAACTTTTCTAAGGTTAAATCCTTAAAAGGCTCGGGGCCAAGTTTTTTAATAAAAGGTTCCGTTACAACTTCATTGGTTTTTACAACTCTAATCCAGCCAAAACGACGGACGTCGTTATAGTAAAGTTTTCCGCCGCGGTCTAAATCAAAGATTACCAAGGTGTGCGGTCCCGGCACTCCGCCAGTAACTTTCGGGGAAAGCGATTTTGGATTTTTGAGATTGGGGCCCCTATAAATGTATTGCCCGGTCAGTTTTACGTGTGTAAGAATAGAATAATTGTTATCTAAATCAATTACGGAAACTTTTCCAAACCTTCTTGTCCCAACAATTTTTCCACCAATTATATTTTTTTCGTCTCCCTGAAAGGTTTTTCGATTTTTAACTTCCACCGAGACAATTTTATGTCCCTTCAAAAACTTTCCAAGTTGTAATTTTATTGCTTCAACCTCTGGTAGTTCCGGCATGTGATTTCACAAATTGTAGCATTTCTTCTTTGAAACGCTCTTTCGAAAACTTTTTGGCTTGATTTATACAATCTTCCCTTTTGAATTTCATCTTCTCGAATTTTTTGATCGCATCCGATAAGCTTTCGACTGTTGACCCATCAAAAAATATACCGGTTTTATTTTCGATTATTGATTCGACATATCCCCCTCCCCGGTAGGCAATTACAGGAGTTCCGGCAAGATTTGCTTCCACCGGAGTAATTCCAAAATCTTCATCTTCGCTTAATGCTAAAAATGCCTTTGCGCCAGCGTAAAGTCTTGCCATTTGGTCGTCATCAATATATCCGAGGAATTCAACATTGTCTTTTGATAAATCTCGCAGTTTTTTATACTCCTGATAATACCCTGCAGGGCTTCCGGCAATCTTCAGTTTAAGCCCCAATTTAACCGCGGTTTTGACGGCCAAATCTAGGCCTTTTCCGCCAACTATTCGGGATAAAACAAGATAATAGTCGCCTTTTTTTACTCCGGAAACTTTCGGTACTTCCACCGGTGGATAGATAACAGTAGACTCTCTGCGGTAATATTTCTCAATCCTTTCTGCAACATTTTTTGAATTAGCAACAAAATAGTTAACTTTTTGTGCAGCTACAAAATCATACTTCCTCATTAGTTTGCCAACAATCTTTGCATAAATTCGCACCATCCAGTATTTCTGAAATTCTATCGAGGTTTTATAACCATATAACCATCTGGGTGGAGTGTGACAATAACAAATTTCAATTGGTTTTTCGCGATTTGTTCCCCTAGTACCAAAGCCTTTAGTTACATACCAACTAGCTGAAGAAACTACCACGTCATATTCTGAAAAATCAAAACTCCCCCAAATTAGCGGGGCTAAAAATCTTAAGGGTGAATGCAGATATTTATCAAAAAGCGGAATTTTTTGTACCCAAGAAGTAGTTATCTTCTTTCCATTAAACCGTTCATAAGCTGGAGAGTTTTTTCTATAAAAACTAGTATAAATTGGCGCCTCGGGGAAAAGCTCAGAAAGGGCCAAAAGCACCCTCTCCGCTCCTCCAAACTCATTCAGATAATCGTGAATTAATGCGATCTTCATGTAAATTAAAAAAGTTCTCCTTGTTTTTCCTGTTCAATCTTTTTCCCAACTTCTTTTATACGGTTTGTCAAAGTTTTGAAACCGAACTCAGCAAATAAATTTAAAACTTCAGGAGAATCGACACGCCAACCTTCCATCGCCTCAAAATTCGCTTCAACCGGAACGTCGCGTACGATCGTCGCCAGCTTCTTGGACAATCTACCCAGTTCTTCTCCTTCCTTCAGTTTTTTACTCGTTGCTTCAGGAATTTCATCCAGATTTTTGTAAATATTCTCAAAATTGCCATATTTTTCTAATAAAGTTATTGCTGTTTTTGGCCCAATCCCCGGCACGCCTGAATAGTTGTCGGATGGATCTCCAACCAGAGCCTTAAAATCATCAATCAGTGAAGCTGGTACCCCCATTCTTTCCTTTACCTCCACCTCTCCGTAAAGCTTGGCATTTGCAAGTCCAACAACCGGCATATAAAGTTTAATATTCTTTTCATCGCTAACCAGCTGAAGTTGGTCTCTATCTCCGGTTACTATCACAACGTTTCTACCAGCTTTTTCTGCTAAGGTGCCTATCACATCATCTGCTTCATACCCGGGTTTTGAATAAACCGGGATAGCTGCCGCTTTCAAAAAGTTTCTAGCCTTTTCAAATTGAGAAGAAAGTTCGGTAGCCATTGGAGGTCTCTGAGCCTGATATGAAGGGAGCATCTTTTGACGAAAAGTTTTCTCTTTCTCATCAAACGCTACCGCGATATGAGTCGGTTTTAGGTCCGCGATGACACGTAAAAGCATGCTAACAAGTCCATAAACAGCGTTAATTGGCTCTCCGTTCTTTGTGGTTAGGGGTGGTAGTGCATGAAACGCCCGGTGAAGAATTGCATTACCATCAATGAGGATGAGTTTACTCACGAAGCTATTGTACCCCGTTTTCCTTCTTACCTACAATCTTTTCAAAATCGTCACGATCCAAGGTCTCCTTTTCAATTAACGCATCGGAAATCTTACCCAAAAGCTTTCTTTTTTCCTTAATAAGCTTAACCGCGGCTTTATAACTCGAATCAAGTATTCTTTTAACCTCAATATCAATTTTTTCCATAAACGCCGGGGAATTAGTTGGTGTGTCATACCATTCAAGCTGTCCAAAATCCCCCAAGCCCATATCGGGTCCTAAATTAATCGGACCAAGATCACTCATTCCAAACTCAATTACCATAGCTCTGGCCAGTTTTGTTGCTTGGGCAATATCATTACTGGCTCCTGAAGTCATCTCCTTAAATACAACTTCTTCAGCAGCGCGTCCACCAAGCATTGCTGTAATTTGCTCAAGAAGTCTGCTTTTTGTTTCGTGAGTGCGGTCAGCCGCAGGAGGAATTAAGGTATGGCCCAAACTCATTCCCCGGGCAACTATCGAAATTCTGTGGACCGGATCGGTATGCTTCAAAAAGTGGGTAACAATTGCGTGTCCAGCTTCATGATATGCAGTGATGTTTTTATCTTCTTCACTTTGAAGTCTTTTTTTGGCGGGGCCAAGTTTAACTTTAGTTGCAGCTTCTTCAATATCGTCCATTGTAATTTCATTTTTGTTATTTCTAGCTGCACCTATCGCAGCCTCGTTAAGCATATTTTCGATGTCAGCGCCAGAAAAACCGACAGTTCTATCCGCAACTCTTGCCCAATCAATTCCGCGCCCTATTTTTTTACCCCTGGCGTGAATGTGCAAAATTGCGAGCCTGCCTTCTTTGTCGGGCATATCAAGCATTACACGTCTATCAAAGCGACCGGGGCGAAGCAGTGCCGGATCAAGTAGATCCCCCCTATTGGTAGCAGCAAGAACTACAACATTATCATTCGGGGTAAAGCCATCCATCTCAACTAAAATTTGATTTAAGGTTTGCTCCCTCTCATCGTGTCCGCCCATCATTCCTCTACCTCTCTGTCTCCCGATGGCATCAATTTCATCTATAAAAATAATCGAAGGGGCTGCGGCTTTTGCCTGCCCAAAAAGATCGCGAACACGACTGGCCCCAACCCCAACAAGCATTTCCATAAATTCGCTTCCTGCCATACTGAAAAACGGAACACCAGCTTCTCCGGCAACCGCTTTTGCAAGAAGTGTTTTACCAACGCCGGCAGGGCCAACCAAAAGCGCCCCTTTGGGCGTTCTTGCTCCAATCCTGCGATACTTGGCAGGGTTTTTAAGAAAATCAACCAGTTCCTCAAGCTCTTTTTTAGCATCATCAACCCCGGCCACATCCGCAAAAGTTATGTTCTGTCTACCCTTGGCAAAAACTTTTGCCCTACTTCTTCCGAAAGAAAAAATATCCTGCGCACCCTTGCTTTGAGAGCGCAAAATAAAATAGAAAAATCCCGCCATTAAAAGAAGTGGCAAGACCACACCTGCGATATCACCAAAGCTCTTACTAATTGATTGGTCTGCGACTGAATATTTGACTGTTGAAGGATCAATTCCGGAATCTTTCAAGATTTGACTGAACCCCTCGACACTCTCTTTGGTAGAAAACTTCGTAGTTCCGTCTTTATAGTTAACAACAAGCTTATCGCTCTCAATCAAAATCTTATCCACCTTACCACCTTTGATATCAGTCAAAACCTGCGAGATATCGACATTCCCACTACCTGCCGCCATCTGCACGCCGGTGATAATCAGGGGCAAAACAAAAAAGATTACGACGATACCTAAAACAATGGTCCAAACATTAAGTTTTAACTTAAACTGAAATTGCTTTTTGATTTTTTTTGGATCCATACGAAGGACAATTTTACCACAGATTCAAGGATCTGAAAAACTT
Source organism: bacterium (assembly GCA_021824915.1). Classification (GTDB taxonomy): domain Bacteria; phylum Patescibacteriota; class Microgenomatia; order UBA8517; family UBA8517; genus JAKAJP01. Next base: position 461 of record JAKAJP010000004.1, on the reverse strand, counting down.
GGTTTTGAAGCTGAATTGAACCTGTGGCCAAGAATTCGATAGAATTCTTACTCCATCATCTTACTTTTGTCCCGTTCTCCACTTCCTTTTGAAGTTGAAAAAGAACGGTTGGGGTTTCTTCGTCTTCTTTAGGTACGGCCATGATCATCATAACTTCGGAGAGTTCCTTTTCCGGTCCGATCTTCTTTGGTTCAAGATTTACAACAAACGGAAATTGCTTTCCAATTAAATCTTCAGGCTTAAAAAACTTCATTATTCCGCTAAAAGCCTTTTTTGTTCCGATCTCCGGCCCCAAATCAACTTCCAGACGAATTACCCAGTGACTCCACTCCGGTACCTCAGCGTTAACAACCGTACCAATTCTAATATCAACCTTCTCGAAATCGTCAAAGGTAATTGTGCCCATATCTATATTTTTATCTTGGTTAAATCAACCCCACTCTCACCCACTTCTCGAGCTA
>JAKAJP010000012.1 GCA_021824915.1 bacterium | reverse complement strand
GTGTAAGAAGATTTGCTTTTTGATAAATCCGCCACCGTTCCTTTAGCAATTATTTGTCCGCCACCATCCCCACCTTCAGGTCCAAGATCAATTATATAGTCACTATTTTTAATTACATCAAGGTTGTGTTCAATTACAAAAACCGAATTACCACGCGAGACAAGTAATTTAAGAACTTTTAATAATCTTTCAACATCTGCAAAATGTAGCCCCGTGGTTGGTTCGTCTAGAATATAGATTGTCTTACCGGTGGCACGACGGGAAAGTTCAGTTGCAAGTTTGACTCTTTGCGCTTCCCCGCCTGAAAGCGTGGTCGCAGGTTGACCGAGCTGCATGTAACCCAACCCCACAAGAGACAGAGTTTCCAGTTTCTGTTCAATTTGCGGATGGGCGTGGAAAAATTCCAACGCTTCATCAATGGTTAAGTCGAGTACTTCCGCAATGTTTTTGCCCCGATAAGTTACCTCCAAAGTTTGAGCATTGTATCGTTTTCCATGACAAACGTCGCAAGTCACCCAAATATCACTCATAAACTGCATCTCGATTTTAATTTGTCCTTGTCCTTCACAAGCTTCGCAGCGCCCACCGCGAACATTAAAAGAAAATCTTCCCTTCTTGAATCCCAAAGTCTTTGAATCGCGGGTTGTTGCAAAAACATCTCTTATCGGATCAAATACCCCCGTATACGTTGCAGGATTACTTCTTGGTGTTCTTCCTATGGGTGATTGATCTATTAAGATGGCCTTATCCACTTGCTGGACACCCTCGATATTATCAAGACCTTCAAGTTTTTTGTATCCGCTCGCTTCACCTCTAAAGTTTGGGTTAAGCTCTTTTTGGAGAGCCGGATAAAGCGTTTCGACAAGTAATGTCGATTTTCCGGATCCGGAAACTCCTGTAATGGAAACAAGCTTACCGAGTGGAAATTCAACATCAATATCCTTCAAATTAAAAAGATTGCATCCAAAAATTTTCAGGCTCTCACGACCGCCCGTCGGGTGATCCTGCTTTATGTCGATTGATTTTTTCCCGGATAAGTATTTTCCGGTAATTGATTTTGGATCTTTTTCAATTTGATCGGGTGTTCCTACGGCAATGACCTCCCCTCCGTGCTTTCCCGCTCCGGGGCCAAAATCAACTATATAATCGCTTTCTTTCATCATTGTTGCGTCATGCTCAACAACAACGACCGTATTGCCTAAATCCCTTAATTTTTTAAGCGTATCGATAAGTTTCTTATCGTCTCTGGGATGAAGACCAATTGTCGGCTCATCTAAAACATATAGAACACCCGTCAATCCGGAACCAATTTGGCTGGCTAAACGAATTCTTTGGGCTTCTCCGCCGGAAAGCGAACCTGCAACGCGGTTTAACGTCAAATATTCCAGGCCAACATTTATTAAAAACTGAAGCCGTCCGATTATCTCTTTAATGATAAGTTTTCCGATTTCATTTTCTCTGGAATTAATTATTGAGGAAAGGGTTTTTGTCCATTCAACCATTTTAATAATGGAAAAGGCCGTAATTTCGGCAATGGATTTGTTATCAATTGTAATAGAAAGCGCCTCTTTCTTTAGTCTCGTTCCATTGCATTCCGGACAGATTTTTTCTCTCATATACTTTTTAATTTCTTCCCTTGCCCAATCACTTTCGGTCTCCGCGTACCTTCGCTCCAGATTATTAGCGATACCTTCAAATCGCTGCCAAATAAACGTCTCCCGGCCAAATCTGTTTGTGCCATGAACTTTATATTCCTCAGCTCCTGTTCCATATAAAAGTATTTGTTTTTCATTCTCACTTAAATTTTTAATTGGAACTCTGGGGTTAATTCCAACCACTTCGCAGACTTTTAAAATAGTCCGGCCATACCAGCTTTCGTGCTCAAACATATTTGCATAGGGTAAAATTCCTCCTTCGGTAATCGTTAATTCAGGTGCAAAGACCAAATTTGGATCAACTTTAAGAATTTTTCCAAGGCCCGTACAGGTAGGGCAAGCTCCTTGTGGCGAATTAAAAGAAAAACTTCTGGGCTCAATTTCTGGCAGACTTATATTATCGATCGGACAAGCAAACTTTTCGGAAAACATATGATCGGCGAACTTTCTGGGGTTAACCGGCATCGTAAATTCTTTGTCTAAAACTTGTGCAAAAACCACCAAGCCTTCGGACAAATTAAGTGCCTGTTGAATTGAATCGGCAAGGCGGGACTTAAGATTATCTTTGGCAACCTTGTCGCTTAAAGATTTGCTGGTAAAGGCTAACCGATCAATTACAGCTTCGATTGTGTGCTTGTTCGTCTTAATCAATACCAAATCCTCGCTTAAATCATGTACATATCCGTCAACACGTACTTGCCTGTAGCCTTTTGATTTAAGATTTTCAAAAAGTTGAGAGAATTCTCCTTTACGCGCCTCCACCATAGGGGAAAGAACTAAAAACCAAGCCCTTTTGTCTTCTTTTGCGGTACTTTCAATCAAGTTAACTGCTTGGGAGACGATTTGATCAAGAGTTTGATGAGAAATTTCTCTTCCGCAAATCGGACAATGCGGGTGGCCAATTCTTGCAAAAAGAAGCCTCAAATAATCATAAATTTCGGTAACCGTGCCGACCGTGCTTCTGGGATTATGCGAAGTTGTTTTCTGATCAATAGAAATTGCCGGAGAAAGCCCTTCAATCGAATCAACGTCCGGCTTCTCCATTATCCCAAGGAACTGACGGGCGTAGGAAGAGAGAGATTCGACGTACCGGCGCTGCCCTTCCGCATAAATAGTATCGAATGCCAGCGAGCTTTTGCCACTGCCGGAAACTCCCGTAAGAACGACTAATTTATTCTTCGGGATATCAACATTAACGTTTTTTAAATTGTGCTGTCTGGCACCTCTAATTTTGATGTAATTCTCCATATCAATAAACCCTAACAAAATACGAATATCTTTGCAACTGGTAACTTTCTACCATGCAAGCTTCCCGCCGGTTTCATCCGGTGGATAGAAAATTATAGCACACCCCTACCTGCGTAGCGTTATTCCTGAAGTTGCTCTACCATCTCGACCTCAGATAATTCGAGCACTCTTTCAAAAACAGTAATATTTTTTGAGATTGCAAATTTTTTAACATCTTCAGATTCCGGAGTTCCAGTCGAGAAAACGTAACTTCGGCTACAGCCTAAATCAGACATCTCACTATAAAGTTTGAATATATCATCCATTGAAACTGGTCGATTTTTACATTCAGCTATTGTCCTTCGATTCATAATCTTATTGACCGCCAAAAGATCTATTTCATATCTGACACCAGAGGATCCCATAACATATATGCCACACGCGGTTTGATAACCAGCCTTTAAGAAAATAGACTCTACACCATATTCGAGCCATATATTGTTTTTAATAAAAGCCTGTGCTTCATCTGACAGAACCATTGCAGAAAATTTGTCTGTATTCTTTACATGGGTAATTACGTTACCACATTGGCAAGTTCTACTTTCGAAGGTGTTGGTACAGAGCAAAGCATTACACTTTTTACAAAAATATAAACCTATCCGTCTAAGAATTTCAACTGCCTTAGCACTTTTATTAGCCTTTCTAAATTCATTAAGATTATCTTCTAGCGAGTTAGTTGTTTTTATGGCTGTGCTTTTGGCTTCAAATCTCAACTCAGAAGCGACTTGGGCTTGAGCCTTTTTAAGAACTTTATCAAAATACTCCTTGCTTAGCGTTTTTTTCTTTTTGTCTACCTTTATAATTTCGTCTATTTTCCTTGCAACCTTCTCAAATGGTGGTTTAGGTGTCGTTGTTTCATAATCCGAAATTGTCGTCTGTATAATATTTGAAAGCCTTAAACTATCATACATAAATAGATTCATAGGCTTTTTAAGCAACATCTTTGAGCCTATCAGACTCTTAACTGTGGGGTGACTTTCTATTTCTTTTCTGGAGGATGACTTCTCACCAAAAAAATCTGGTGACCATTTACCACTAACGTCTTGGACATCAAGCGTTCCCATCTTTATTCACCACTTGGAATAAAACAACCTTATTGCAGATGGGGCAGAGGTTGCTCTCACTAACAATCTCTTTTCTAACATAAAAAGAACTATTGCAGTTTGGACACTTAACCAAAACAGCCTCGTTCTCTAAAGTAACATCGCTGATGGTTTGTTTCGGATCTAAGTTACTGGGCCTATCGTCCATAGACATATTGTATATTCTCCGTGAATATATTCAATAAAGGCTTACATGTCAATCTGTTTAATTTTGTCTCGTATTTCCGCTGCTAACTCAAAATTCAGATCTTGCGCGGCGAGGCGCATTTCGGTCTGCAAATTCTTAATCAATCTCTTTTTCTCCATTGGCGTCATAGCATCAACATCTAAATGCGGGAGACTATCGTAAATCGGTTCTTTGCTTCCGAACAACCATGGGGCTCTTTCGCCTTCTTCACGATCAATTAGTTTCTCACGAATTGGCTTTGTGATGCTAACGGGTGTGATATTGTGCTTCTTATTGTATTCAAGCTGATACTTACGCCTGCGGGAAACTTCATCAAGGGCTCTTTGCATGGAGCCGGTTATCTTATCTGCATACATAATTACACGGCCCTCAACGTGTCTGGCAGCTCTACCCATTGTTTGAATAAGGGTTACGTCGCTTCGCAAAAATCCTTCTTTATCAGCATCAAGTATGGCAACAAGAGAAACTTCAGGAAGGTCTAAACCTTCACGAAGTAAGTTAATTCCGACCAAAACGTCATATTTACCATTGCGGAGATCGTCGAGTATATCCGTTCGATCAAGCGTAGCTACATCAGAGTGCAAATACTGAACTTTTAGTCCCTGCTCATTTAGATATGCAGTTAAATCTTCGGCAGTCCGTTTTGTCATGGTCGTCACAAGTGTTCTTTGATGTTTCGCGGCAGTCTTTTTTATTTCTTCGATTACATCGGCAACTTGGTGCTTAATCGGGCGAACATCAACCAACGGGTCCGGAATTCCTGTAGGCCTTACTAAAAGCTCGACCTTTTTACCTTCAGACATAGAAAGTTCCCATTCATTCGGAGTTGCAGAGCTGGCTATGAAATTGGGAACTCTCCGCATGAATTCTTCAAAGCGAAGCGGCCGGTTATCAAGAGCAGAAGGAAGTCGAAAGCCGTAGTCAATTAAAGTTTGTTTCCTTGCTAAATCACCATTAAACATTCCACGAATTTGAGGAAAAGTCATATGAGACTCATCTACTATAAGCATCCAGTCTTTTTTATACGGCTCGTTAAAGTAATCAAGCAGTGAAAACGGAGCATCCCCGGGAGCTCGCCCGTCAAAATATCTTGAATAATTTTCAATTCCTTTCACATATCCCACTTCCTGAATCATTTCCAGGTCGTATGTAACTTTCTGGGCAATTCGGTGCGCTTCCAGAATTTTTCCTTCGCTTTTTAGTTGTTTTACCCGTATATTCAAATCGGCTCGGATATGATCAAAAACATCTTTATAAGTCTCAGGGTTGGTCATAAAGTGTTTCGCAGGGTAAAGAATAAAGTTACTCGGATCAAACCCTTCTTTTGGCTCAACTTTATGTCCCGTTATCACATTGATCATTTCGACCTTGCTTATTTTTCCTTCGGCGAGTTCAATGTGTATGCCGTTATCCAAGTAAGCCGGATAGATATCAATTGAGTCTCCACGGACGCGAAATGTGCCTCTATTGAATCCAAACTCACTTCTTTCATATTGCAAATCCACTATGCGATCCATAATTTGCTCACGGGTAATTTTCATTCCCTCCGTAAACTCAAAAACAAAGTGGCCGTACTCCCGGGGCGAACCAATGTTATAAATACAGGAAACCGAGGCTACTACAATCGTATCGCTTCTCGTTAACAAATTGGTTGTCGCAGCCAAACGAAGCTTGTCTATGGTCTCGTTTATATCTGCATCTTTCTCTATATATGTATCCGTTGAAGGGATATAGGCTTCCGGTTGGTAGTAATCATAGTAAGAAACAAAGTAGGAAACGGCATTCTCCGGAAAAAGGTCTCGCATTTCCTGATAAAGTTGCGCAGCAAGAGTTTTATTGTGAGAAATAATAAGAGTAGGTCTTTGAACTTTTTCTATAACGTTGGCCATAGTAAAAGTTTTGCCACTTCCGGTTACGCCCAATAGCGTTTGATACCTTTGATTGGACATCAAGCCGTCAGAAAGAGTCTTAACGGCTTTTTCTTGATCGGGAATCATCTTAAAGTTTGTTTTGAGCTTAAATTGCATACATGTATTGTACCATTTCGGTAATTGTTTGGATTTGATATGGTTATTTATAGTTGACATCTTCGGGTTATGTTTGTAAATTGAGACATGGCATTAATAATCTATAAAAGACAAAAGCAAATCTTAAGTTTTCTAAAACAATTCATACAAGTTAACGGTACAGCCCCAACCCTTAAACAAATTGCAGAAGCTATAGGAGTTTCTTCTTTGGCAACCGTTCACGAACATTTGCAAACTTTGGAGGAAAAAGGTCTTATTAAAAGAAAATCAGGTAAGATGAGAGCAATAGAAGTGGAAAACGCTGATGTAAATTTTAATTCCGATGGTTTTGAGGCTCCAATTTTAGGCTTTATTGCAGCGGGCGCACCAATCGAACCTTACACGGATCCAAATGCAACCATGAACATTCCGGCGAGTTTTGTTAGCGGCAAAAAAAGAACATATGTTCTCCAAGTTCGTGGAATGAGCATGATTGAAGATCATATAAATGACGGAGACTATGTAATAATTGAGCAAGCAGAAAATGCCTCGGACGGGGAGATTGTTGTTGCGCTTCTGGATAACGGTATGGCTACCTTAAAAAGGTTTTTCAGGGAAAGCACACGCATAAGACTACAACCCGCAAATTCACAAATGCAGCCAATCTTTGTTAAAAATGTAAGAATTCAAGGTAGAGTTGTTGGATTAATAAGAAGATACGACAACAATTAATCTTTGCTCCTTTTTAGATGCCTGTAAATATAAAGGCCTACTGCCAAAACTCCCAAGCCGATAATTATGAATTGGAATTTTCTAAAAAATGGCTCGACTGTTTGCCAATTTTGTCCTAATCTAAGGCCCAGATAGGCAAGAATTAAGGACCATATAAAAGAGCCGGCAAGAGTAAAAAAACTAAAATGCCAAACATTCATTTCTGCAATACCCGCAGGAAGACTAATAAATGTGCGAACAATCGGCAAGAGACGACTTGTAAAAGTTATGCCGTGACCGTATTTCTTAAACCACTTCACTGAAAGATCAAAATCTTTTTCGTGAATCAGAAGCCATTTGCCCCATTTCTTAATCGCTTCTCTTACCCAATTCTCCCCCATCGCTTTCCCCAACCAAAAGGCCAAAAGCGACCCGAATAAATTTCCAACGGATCCTATTAAAACCGCGATCCAAAAATTGAAAATTCCAACTCCCGACAAAAAGCCTGCAAAAGTCATAGTAATTTCTGATGGGATCGGAATAAGGGCGCTTTCGGCCGTCATTAGGAGAAAAATTGCAAAATAGCCCTGCGAGCGGATTAAGTTTGTTAAGTTTTGAACAAAAAATTCAGTTACTCCTTGCATAAATTGTAATTATATCGTTAAACCAGATTTTCCAAAAGATTTCTCCCGGTCATGCTTCCCGGAACCTCGATTCCAAGAATATTGAGTATAGTCGGGGCGACATCAGCTAAAATTCCACTTGTCAAAACCTGAGGATGACCAATTAAAGCCTTTGAAACTGCAATAAATGGAACCGGATTTGTACTATGCTCCGTTTCTATCTCACCGGTTGATGCATTTATCATTTCCTCTGCATTTCCATGGTCGGCGGTTATTAACATTGTCGCATCATAGGCTTCAACCCAATTTGCGAGCTTACCAAGACACTCATCGACAAACTGGCAAGCTTTGGTTGCTGCCCCGATGTTACCGGTGTGCCCGACCATGTCAGCATTTGCAAAGTTAACTAAAACAAAGCGGTAATCAGGAGCCTCACGCAATCTGGTCAAAACAGCATCTGTGAGCTCTCCCGCACTCATTTCCGGTTTGAGGTCGTATGTAGGGATCTTGGGTGAGGGAACAATAATTCTGTCTTCAAGAGCATAAGCAGCCTCGTGTTGCCCGTTAAAATAAAATGTAACAAATCTTTCCTTTTCGCTTTCTGCGCATCTCAACTGTTTATAATCAGCCTCAGATATAACACGGCCAATAGGCATATCAACCGATTCCGGGGGAAAAGCAACTTTAGCACCCTCATCGACTAAAACCTTGCCGTATTCCGTCATTGTCACAAAATATAAATTATTGAGTTTAGGTCCCCTTTCAAACGGCGGTTGGATTTGCGGTGTGGCTTGAACCAGATGTGACTTGGAATATTTTACGGAATAAGGATCAAAACCCCAAGACTCATTTGCTTTGGCAAAATCATCCAGCACAAAAGCTCTTGAAAGTTGCCGGGGCCTATCTATTCTAAAATTAAAAAAAACGACGGCGTCATTATTTTTAATTAGCCCTACAGGTAATGAATTTTGTCCCGTTATCACGGAAGGTTCAATAAACTCGTCTGTTTTCCCTTCAGCATACGAAAAATCTATTGCTTCTTCGGGAGTTTTGACTAAATGACCCATGCCCTTCGTTAGTGCAAAATACGCCTTACCCGTTCTATCCCACCTTAAATCTCTATCCATTGCCCAATATCTGCCCATAATTGTGGCAATTGTTCCAAGGCCCTCCTTTTGCAGAACACTTCTCAAGTCGGCAACATAAGTTTTTGCAGCAGTTGGTGGAGAATCTCTTCCGTCAGTGAATAAATGAATGAAAACCCTGTTAAAACCCTGGTGCTTCGCCAATTCGATCAAGGCATAAAGATGTTCAATGTTGCTGTGCACTCCACCCGCACCAATCAAGCCCATGTAATGCAAATTTGAATTATTTTTCTTCGCATGTTCGATAGCACCCAAAAGTACCTGATTATTGAAGAATGTTCCATCAGCAATAGACAAATTTATTCTTACCAAATCTTGATAAACAATCCTCCCAGCTCCCAGGTTAAGATGCCCGGTTTCGGTATTTCCATCTTCACCTCGGGGCAAACCCACAGCCTCTCCTGAAGCCAGAAGCTGAGTATGAGGGTAGGTCGCAATAAACCTATTCATGTTAATAGTATTGGCTTGGGAAATAGCATTACCGGCTCCAGGGGCTGCAATACCCCAACCATCAAGAACTGCCAATATTACCAACTTGGATTTATATTCGTTCATCTAATGCGGAAGTTCCATTTCAATCGAGCTCAAGCGGTTATATTTTGCTACGCGCTCACCCCTGGCAGGAGCACCAAATTTAACATAATCAGCTCCAACCCCAACGGCAAAATCGGCAATATAACTGTCGTTTGTTTCTCCGCTTCTGTGAGAGACAACAACACGCCAACCGGCGTCCCTGGCCATTTTCACAACTTTAAGAGTTTCGGTTACGGTTCCAATTTGGTTCGGTTTAACCAAAACCGCGTTACATGCTTTCTCTTGTATAGCCTTTTCGACCAGTTTCGGGTTTGTGGCCAAGAGATCGTCACCGACTATAATTACGGAGCTTGAAAGTTCACCAGTAAGTTTTTTCCAGCTATCCCAACCATCCTCATAAAAGGGGTCCTCAATCGCAGCCAATTTATACTGATCGTAAAGAGTTTTGTAATATTCCAAAAGTTGATTATCGTCCATTGCCGAAGATTTATCCTTAATTAGATATTCCCCGTTTTTATAAAAAGAATCAGCTGCAACATCCAATCCCAAAAAAACATCGCGCCCAAGCGAATAACTCGTTTGGCGGATCGATTCTACAAAAACCTCGAAAGCATCGGCATTAGTAAAAAGATTTGGTGCGTAACCTCCCTCGTCACCAACGGAATGAATGGCACCCCTATGTGCAAGGTTTTCTCCGATTGTCTGGTAAATCTCCACTCCCATTTGAAGAGCTTGTGAAAATATCTTTGAGGTGGCTGGTATAACCCAAAACTCTTGAAAATCCAGGTTTCCTGCACCATGTTTTCCGCCGTTGATCATGTTAAAAAGTGGCGTAGGGACACGTAATGTTGCCGACAAACCCCCGGCCTGTGCCAAAGTATTTATCCAAGAGTAAATCGGCTTTGCCGCAGAAATTGCTCCACATTTTGAAACCACCTCAGAGACGGCCAAACTGGCATTTGCTCCATATTTTGACTTGTTTTCGGTTCCATCTGTTTCAACAAGTCTTTTATCCACTCCGAATTGATCAGTAGGATCAAGCCCGACGACTGCAGGGCCAAGAACTGTGTTTACGTTTTGAACCGCCTTCAAAACACCCTTACCCTTAAACCTGTTTACATCACCATCTCTTAACTCCAAGGCCTCATGAGCGCCGGTAGAAGCTCCGGAAGGCACCGATGAAACCGCCACTTGCCCGGTATCTAACATACAGGCAGCCTCAACTGTAGGATCGCTTCTTGAATCAAGAATTTCCCTTGCCCAGATTTTCACAATTTTAGCCATATCTAGATTTCTTTTTCTGCTTCTGCAACAACACCTCTTACCCTATCGATAGAGTCCGGGTTAATCGAAACACTGGTTACACCCCACCTGACCAACTTTTGAACCAAATCGTCATACTCGCTTGGGGCCTGGCCGCAAATTGAAACCGTAACATTATGTTTTGCGCATTTTCTGATTACACGTTTTAAGGCCCAATAAACTTCGGGGGATCTTTCGTTAAACTCTGAGGCTACCTCGCTATTGTCCCTATCCGTCCCCTGTAAAAGCATTGTTAAATCGTTACTTCCTATAGAGACTCCGTCTATGCCGACTTTTATAAAGTCCTCGATTAAAATTACATTAGCTGGAATTTCACACATCATCCAAAATTTAAACGTGCTTTGCTCAAACAATCCCTCAGTTGCAACCAAACGTCTGACCTTCGCAAGTTCCTGGGGAGACCTTACAAAAGGGATCATTAAATGCAAGTTATCATATTTTTCCCTGACCTTTTTAATTGCAGTCAATTCCAGGTTGAATACCTCAGGGCTGCTCACATAACGAAAAGCTCCGCGGAAACCAAGCATCGGGTTCGGCTCTACGGGTTCCCAAAACTTTCCCCCCGGCAAGCTCCTATATTCATTTGTCTTAAAATCTGTCGCCCGATAGGTAACTGGCCTTGGGTAGAAATTTTTACAAAAAATCTCCAAGTCTGACGCTAATTTACTAATAAATTTGTCCTGCTCCTTTCTCTTAATTGCTTCTTTTGGATGAATTCCGATATTGGCAATCATAAACTCAGCACGCAAAAGCCCTACTCCATCAACGTTCAACTTTGAAACTTCCTTGGCTCTTTCGGGCTCGGCTAAATTTACATAAACCTTAGTTGCAGTTTTGACATTTCTATATTTAAGCTTTACAACTTTCGCGGTATTCACTATTTGGGATGTCTTTGACCCCATAAAAATTTGCCCTGTTTCTCCGTTAACAACAACAATGGAACCTTCTCGTAGGGTTTTAGTCGCTTTTTCAGTCCCCACGACGCAAGGAATTCCAAGCTCACGGCTAACAATCGCAGCATGCGAAGTCTGGCCTCCCTGGTCAGTGATTATTGCACTTGCCTTTTTCATAGCAGGAACATAATCAGGAGACGTCATAGGTGCAACCAACACGTCTCCCTTTTCAACTTTCGCAATCTCTTTTGGAGATTTTAAAATTCTTACAGGACCGTTTCCGATACCCGGAGATGCTGGGTTGCCGGTTAAAATAGGTGACTCCGCAATACTTAAACCGCTAGCTTTTTCCTTTTTTTCATTTTTGGCAACCGAGTTAATCGTAGTTACCGGCCTCGTTTGAACAATATAAAGCTTACCTTTTTCCTTCGCCCACTCGGTATCCTGAGGAAAATAATAATGCTCCTGAAGTTTAGCTGAATATTTCGCTAAGGCTATAATTTCCTCGTCGGTTATTTTTTGTTTCCCACGGATATTTTTAGGAACTTCCGTCTCTTTATTTTCGCCGTTCTTAACTTGAACGAGCTGAATTGATTGATCCGACACTTCTTTAGAAAGAATATCAAAAGTGCCCTTTTGAACCACATATTTGTCGGGTACTACAGAACCCTGAACTATCATTTCTCCAAGGCCCCAAACCGACTCAATTAAAATTCTTTCTTTATCGTTATTCACGGGATCTATTGAAAACATGACTCCGGAAACTTCACTCTCTACCATTTTCATCACAATCACTGAGATTTTGACACTCTCATGCTTAACCTTGTTCTCAACCCTATAAAAAATGGATCTTGCGGTAAAAAGCGAGGCCCAGCATTCTTTAACTTTCATCAAAAGGTTTGCTTCTCCGCGAACATTCAAGAAACTTGCCTGTTGTCCGGCAAAAGAAGTTGTTCCGATATCTTCCGCTGTTGCCGACGATCGTACCGCTACCAATGCTTTTTTGAAAACACCGGAGAGTTTCTTATATGAGGAAATAATTGCATCGGACACATCTTCGGGAAGATTACCTGCAATTATCATTCTTTGAATCCTTTTTGAAGCCTCATTTAATTGATGGGGATCACTAACATCTGTAACAGCCAAAATATCGTAGATTTTTTTTGCTATGTCATTTTCCGTAAGGAAAGAGTCGTATGCATTTATTGTTATCGCAAAACCGTTCGGTACCGGAAAGCCTGCTTTAGTCATTTCTCCCAAGTTGGCACCCTTTCCGCCGACAAGAGGGGTGTCGTGCTTATCAATATCCTTGAAGAAGGTTGTTATGGGCAGCTTACTCATACATTCATTCTAAATCTAGTGAACCGGTTGAGCAAGAGATTCTTTGAGTTTAATTATCCACGGTTCGGGGCCGGGATCTGTATTTTGAAGCATTGAAATATAAAAACCTAACCAGGCACAATAGTGCGGCAGTTCCAAGGCCTGAACAAGTTTTGTCGAACCTTTAAGAGTGTAGTTATCGAATTGAAGTCCCTGATCCTTCAATATCTCCGCAGTCACTTTATATCTCGTTAAAACTCTTTCATGATTAAACTTGCTTAAGAAAAATAAATATCTCATTTTTTCGCGGGCGATATCGGGCTTAGCAACTGCCTCGACCATTACATGATCCACCTCCGGAAAATCATAAAATTGCGTATAATTTCTGCTTATTTCACACATCGCGTTCCGCCCTGCATTAAGAGCTCCAATAAAGGGCCTTGCTCCATAAAGAACAGGTAAATTTCCGTTTAACCACTTCGCAATTTCCTTCGCATTCCAATCTTTTCTTATTTCAATCAACTCTTCTAAAGCCGGATTTAATTCCGTCTCTGTTATGGGTAAAACTCCGGCTTTACTTAATGCCCCGGCGAGGGCACCAAGAGAAACCCCCAATCCCGCTTTTGGAAAACCGGAAGGGTTTGTATTGGCTGGTGAAACAACCGCTCCGGTGATTTCTCCTTTTTTAATCATCTCACCTATTTTTCCACCTGTGGTTACCCCAATTAACTTTGATCCAATTTTTTTAGCAGTCTCAACTGCCGATAAAGTCTCTTCTGTATTGCCGGAATAGGAGTTCGCTATAACCAATGTATCGTTATCCACCCAAGCCGGAAGTCCATAATCATTAAAAACTTCAAAAGGAATTTTCAATTCGCTCTCATATAAACTCTGAAGTATCTTTCCGGCATTACTGCTTCCACCCATTCCACTTAATACAATCGATTTTGGAGAAATTTTTGGGATATTCGCACGATAAGCCTCACTAAAACATTCCTTAATCTGATCCGGAAAAAGTGTTAGCGACTCTGCAATATTAATCGAATCCAAACTTTTCCAACTCTCAGCATTATCTAAATCCATTTTAACTGCTTCTAATAATAGCCAAAACCTCGTCCCGCTTTCTCTCCATTAACTCTTTTGATTTTGCCTCAAGTGTTAAACGCAGAAGCGGCTCAGTGTTTGACGGTCTTACAACAAAACGGTAATCTGAGTATTCAATCCCGACACCATCAAGTCTTGAAATTTGAGCATCCGAATATTTTTGTGCAATTTCTTCCATTTTTGCCTCTTTGTCTTTTACCTCGGAGTTAATTTCACCGGAAATAAAGTATTTACTCATGACTGGTTTCAAAACTTCAGACAGCTCAACTTTATTTTCGGATAGGAATTCAAGGACTTGCATAACGGGGATCATCCCGTTATCAGCGTACCAAAAATCTCTGAAGTAAGTATGTCCGGAACTTTCTGTTGCATAAAGTGCGTTTTCCTCACGCATTTTTTCCTTAATATATGAGTGGCCGACCCTGCAAATAACCGGTTGTCCTCCATTTTCACGAATTGCGTCAATTAAACCCCACGTATATCTTGGATCATAGATTATTTTTTCTCCTGGAAACTTTTTTAACATCTGTTTTATAAGTATTGTATTTAAGTAATAAGGCTCAAGGAATGTTCCGTCGTCTGCAATAAAAAACACCCTATCAGCATCTGCGTCCCAGGCTATGCCCAAATTTGCTTTTACCGATTTAACAAATTCAGAAATTTCTGTTCTATTTTCCGGTATGAATGGATCGGGTCTTCCTTTCGGAAAAGTGCCGTCCGGTTTATCGTTGATTCCAACAATTTCAATTGGCAACTTGCCGTCAGCTACAATTTTTCTAAAGATTTCTCCGGCGTATCCAAAATTCGGGTTTATAGCGATTTTCAAAGACCTTATTTTAGAAGTGTCTATCCATGAAAGAATATACTTTACATAATCATCTTCTATATTTAGCTTCCTAATTTTTCCCCTGGTTTGCGTGTTAACAAAATTATTGTTTTCAATAATGTTTCTTATTTGCGATATACCATCTTCAAACGTTAGCGGAATAACATTTTCTCTGATCATCTTAAAGCCATGATATTCGGGGGGATTATGAGAAGCAGATGACTGAATGCCTCCGCTAAATTTGTAATTTCCGACCGCAAAATAATACATATCGGTTGAAATTAAACCTATATCAACAACGTCAACCCCAGAATCTATTAGTCCTTCAGCGACTTTGTTCTTAAGGTTTTCCGATTGAAGTCTTACGTCGTGACCAACAACAACCTCACCTTTTGGCTTAACAAAGGTGGCGTATGCCCTACCGATAGCATATGCCAGCTCTTCGTTAATGTTGGTAGGGTATATCCCCCTAATGTCGTAGGCCTTAAAAATACTTGAGTCAATTTGCATTCGAAAAACTTATAGTTGTTTTTTATTGTAAATGCTTCAGAAACAAAAGGTCAAGCGAAGAAGTTAATTCTGCGCGTCCGGTTTTGACATCGACGTCAATCTTAGATAGAAAATCTATAAGTTCTTTAAGTTGATCAGAAGTGAATTTTTCTGCTTGGCTTTTTAATTTTCCAATCTTCCACGAAGGAAAACCGGTTGAATGGGAATCAATTTTAACCCAATACAGGTCACGAAATTGTTTTGCGATTAAAGAAAAAACAAATTCGGGAGCTTCTTTCTCTATTATTTTATGAAGATCCCGAATAATTTTTTCAGATTTTCCAGGTTGAATACCTTCCAAAAAATTCCAAATAAGCTTAGGTAATTTAAACTCTTCGACCTTAGTATCTTTGGGTAATACCTTCAGAAAAGTTTTACCAATCTCTCCTTCATTATAGATAACCAGCGTGCCTGTAGCTTTTGCAAGAAGTTTTTTATCAATCAATCTAAAATCTCTTATTACAGTAAGCCTGTCTGCACCGAAAAGCGAGGGTGTAACGGAGATTTCGTCGTACAAAATCTCCCAGCCGCGCACTTTTGCCGTATCAATAAATTTTTTAAGCCGGGTATAGCTTTTTTCAATGTCTTCCCCATGTAAAACAATTACTTTCATCGCATAACTCTACCAAAATTAGCACTTAATTCAAGCGATAAGACCGATGTCACCTGTGACATCGCAGCTTATTTATTACGCAAATATACACTAATTAACTCTTCAACTTTACGATGAAAATTTCGCTTTCCGCGCCTAATGTGAGGTGTTAGTGCTCCTGAAAAGTTTTTAGGTATATGCATAATTTCATGTAATAAAACCTTGTCCCGATCAACTTCCGAAAGTTTGTCAAAGTGTTCGGAAATTACCTCAATTATATATGCCGGTGTAACATCCAAAGCCCTTTGCCAAAGAGATGGAAGGCCCCACGTTCTTGCATATGCTCGAGTCTTTGATCCATAAGACCTGTAAGTAAAAATTCTGGATGCTTGAAGCCAGTTAATTTCGGCTTTTTTCACCAAATGAAGAATCCTACGTTTGATATCCGGGGCACTATCCCAACTAACCCTTTTAGACTTCCTTCCCACCCAAGTATGATACTAAAGTTTGTACACTTCTGCACCCTCTTTAACACCATCTTTTGTTTTGACGCCAACAACTTCTCCTTTACCGGCCGAGTCTACTTTTCTGTGTTCGATTTGAATTGAATCTACAGACTGGTCAAACAAATCTTCTCCGCCTCTTACAAACTTAATCCTATCTCCCGTTGAAAGGGTACCATCCAGCTCAATTATCGCAACGCCTATTTTGTCGAAATAATGTGTAACACGTCCGACCTTAAACATTTTTAATCACCCCCTCCCCTAATTTGAAAGCATGAGTCAGGGCAATTGCCAATGCATCCGCCGCGTTATCAAAATGAGTCTTTTTGTGAGCATCGCTCTTTACTCTATTCCCCAAGATTTTCCTTATATGCTTTTGGATATCCTTTTTGTTGGCGCGTCCGGAACCGGTAATCATTTTTTTAATTGTTCCCGGCGCATACTCAGTAACGGGGACTTTGGCCTTACTGGCTGCCAAAAGCATCACGCCTTGTGCCTGACCCACAGCTATTGCAGTCTTAGCGTTTGTTGCAAAAAAAACTTTTTCTATAACAAAAACGTCGGGCGAATGTTTCTTAATTAAACTTAAAGTTTCTTCAAAAATAAAATCCAACCTATTTTCCTTTAAGCCGTCTTTTTTTGTTTCAATTAATCCCCAGGTAACAACCTCATTTCCTTTTCCGTTCAGGCGAACCAAACCATAGCCGGTAGTTGCAGTTCCCGGATCAATTCCCAATATAAGCATCAGCTAGATTATATTACTTTTTGGCTCTTTGTTTTTGTTTTCCAAATATGAAGATATAAAGAATATCCAAAATTCCCAAAGTATTAACCAAAAGTAAAACCACAAACCAGACCTTGCTATCGTTTTTCGCTGCCCGCCACAAAGCCCAACCTTTCCAGAGTAGGCTCCACGCTAAAAAGGGTATTAAGAAAAATCCGACTCCGCTCATTACTCCCCAAAAAGGCGAGTAGCCGTTCATCATTCCTCCACCCCAATTCCAATAGTTACCGTAGCCCATCATATAAATCACTCACCCCCTTCCAGTTGACCACATTCCACCAAGCCTTAATGTAGTCCACACGCATATTTTTATACTTAAGATAATATGCATGCTCCCAAACGTCCAAACATAAAATTGGACTTTTTCTTTCACTAACTGGTGAATCCTGATTTGCCGTATCTACTATTTCCAATTTGCCATTATCAACTATCAGCCAGGCCCAGCCACTACCAAACCTTCCGGATGCAGTAGTAGAAAATTTTTCCTTAAAAGTATCAAATGAACCAAAAGCTTCTTTTATTGCCTCCTCAAGCTCAACACTCGGCTTACCCGACAAGTCCTTAGGGCTCATTATCTGCCAGAATAAATTGTGATTTGCAACCCCACCTGCATTATTTTTAACCTTATTAAAAATATCTTTCGGTACGTCACTAAGATTTTGCAAAAGGTCTTTGATATCCATGTCCAATAGTTTTTCTTTTCCGGTAAGTGCTTCATTCAGATTTTTTACATAGCCTGCATGATGTTTGTCGTGATGAATTTGCATAGTCTCAGTGTCGATATAAGGTTCAAGTGCCGAGTAGTCATAAGGAAGGTTTTGAAGAGTGAACATAAAATCAATATAGTGAGACAATTCAAATTTTTCAATAGTCAACCGGAATAATTTTTGAAGAAATTATTTTTCCGGAAGAAATCTCAATCGCAACTACTTCGATTCGCATTTTTTTAGGAAGAGTGGGGTGGGTAATAGAAAAATACTCGGCGGTTCGCCTGATTTTATTAAGTTTCTGCTTGGTTACCGCTTCTTCGGGATGACCAAATTTCAAGCTGTAACGTGTCTTTACCTCAACGATCACAACTACCCAGTCACAAATTGCAATAATATCAATTTCTCCAAACCTGGATCGAAAATTTCTTGAAACAATCCTATAACCTTTTTCTTTTAGAAGCGAGGCTGCGTAGTCCTCACCAAACCGACCAAAGCTACTTTTTCGATTTTTTAGAAGCACTCTTAGTCAGTTTAGCACTCTTGTCCGCTGTCCTTCTGAAAATCATCTCTACTTCCGTAGGAGATTTGGTTCTCGTGTAGTAAAGCTTGGCACGTCTAACCCCCTCCGTACCCTTTTTAACGACAACAATTTTATCAAGTGAGGGGAGATTAAAGGGAAATATCTTTTCAATGCCTATTCCTGCCTCTCCTATTCTCCTGACAGTAAAAGTCTTTCCGGGTTCTCGTCCCCTTATTGCGATGACCATTCCTTCAAAAATAGCCTCGCGTGATTTTTCGCCATCTTTGATACGCTGAACAACACGGACAATATCTCCCACCCCGAACTCGAATTCTTTTATTTTTGATCTCAAAGCCATATGCGGTATTGTAACATCAAGAAAGCTTGTTCTCAAGCACGCTTGTAATGCTTTTTGCTAAAGTCTCATTCCAAGCAATCTTAAAAGGTAGCCTGATTCTCTTCCCATCAATCACCAGATAACCAACTTCTGTGCCTAAATTCTGAGTTAAAAGAACCTTAAGCTTTCTTAAAGTGTCGTTAGTGACGCTTTTTGGAATTTTAATAAAGACCTCTTTTGGTTTGCTTGGTAAGCTGCCCAACGTTTCAATAGATTCAACCAATATTGACGGAGTCTCGTCCCGAATATCAACTTTTCCGGAAGCCAGAATTGGTTTACCTTCAACCCAAAAATCCCGGGTTTCCCTAAAAATTTGTGGAAAAACAACCAAATCAATTAAACCGGTCCCGTCATCAACTTTAACAAAAGCCATTTCTGCACCACTTTTTTTAGTAACAATTACCCGTACCTCGCTTACAACTGCCGCAATTCTAACTAAATCTGGATAATTTTGCTCCGAAGTTATTTCAAATATCTTGTGGGTCGCCTGAAACTCCAAAGGGCCTACAAGTTCGCTAACGGGTCTGGCTGACAAGGAAAAACCTAAGAGCTGGCGTTCCAGGGATTGAAGTTCATCTTCTGCAAACTCGGTGACATTCTCTATTGATATTACTGAACTTAGATCGACTTTTTTAATGTCTGGCGCGGCAAAAAGACCCGGCTGGTTGTCATCTCCTTTGGGTTTGACCATTTTTTCTCTGACTTTATCAATAGAAGCTAAGAGTGACGCCCGGCCCCCGAAGCTCGAAAGAGCTCCAACCTTAATTAAGCTTTCCAGCACTTTTTTATTAACTTTTCTGCCGTCTACCCTGCCTACAAAATCAGCAAAATTAAGAAACTTTCCATCCTCCCTAGCTGACAAAATCACTTCTATTGCTACGCCGCCTACATTCTTGACTGCAGACAGACCAAAACGGATTGCTTTGCTGTCCAAGGAATCTTTATCGGGAATAATTGTAAAACCAATATCGCTCTCGTTAATATCAGGTGGCAAAACCTTTACTCCCATGCGTCTGCATTCATTAACAGCGGCGGAAATTTTTTCCTTATCACCGCTTTCTGCAGTTAGAAGCGCCGTCATATACTCAACCGGATAATTTGCCTTCATATATGCAGTCTGATAAGCAACAATGCCGTAACTTGCGGCATGGGCCTTATTAAACCCATATGACTGAAAAGGCTCAAAGAGTTTCCAAAGATTTTCTGCAAACCTGGCGGTCTGCCCGTTTTTAATAATTCCGTTCACAAATTTTTCTTTTTGTGCAGCCATCTCAGCCGGGATCTTCTTACCAACTGCTTTTCTAAATTTATCGGCTTCTTCCCACGTGTATCCAGCAAGATCTAGGGCACAGAAGAGGAGGTCATCCTGATATACTATCAATCCATAAGAAGCGCCCAAAAACTTCTCCATCCTCGGATCCAGATATTTAACCAACTTTGGATCATTTTTCCTTTTAATATATTCCGGAATTTGGCTTATCGGTCCCGGACGATATAAAGCAACCATTACCATCAAATCCTCCACGCGATTGGGTTTAAGTTCCTTAAGATATTTAGTCATACCTCCACCGGCAAACTGAAAAACCCCCATCGTCTCACCCTTTGCCAACATTTCAAAAGTCTTTTTATCGTCAAGCGGAATTTTATGTAAATCAACCAGTTTCCCAGACTCATCTTTAACAATATCAATCGCTGAACCCAGAATTGAAAGGTTTCTTATTCCAAGAATGTCAAATTTAATTAAACCCACATCTTCACAAGCGTGCATTTCATATTGAGTTATAACTTTTTCACCCGAAGGTTCCTTTTGGACCGGACTAAAATCGGTTATTTCAGTCGGCGCAACTACAACACCCGCAGCATGAACTGATATATGTCTGGCACTACCCTCAACTTGCATAGCCAAGTCCAAAACCTTTTTGGTATCTGAGTCACCATCATAAAGCGTCTTTAGATCAGGCACTTCTTCCATTGCTGTTTTAATGGTTACAGGAAAACCCTGCTTTGGGGGTGGAATTAATTTGGCAATCCTATCTCCCACCGAATACGGGTAACCCAAAACCCTTGCCACATCTCTAACGGCCGCCCTTGAAAGCATTCTTCCAAAAGTACAAACCTGTGCCACTTTTTCTTTGCCGTAAGTTTTAGTTATATAAGCAATAATTTCGTCTCTTCTGTTATCTGCAACATCAAAATCAATATCAGGCGGGCTAGGCCTATAAGGATTAAGAAATCTTTCGAAAGGTAAATAATAAGTAAGCGGGTTAACTGTAGTAATTCCTAAGCAAAACGAAACCAGGCTTCCGGCAGCCGAGCCCCTGGTGTTTGTAATAATTCCCTGATTTGTCGCCCAGTGAGCCAAATCGCGAACTATAAGAAAATATGGGGAATAGCCTTTTTTAATTATAATTTCCAGTTCGTAATCCAGCCTTTCGATCGTTTCTTTAGTAAAATCAGGAATTTTTTTCTTTAGCTCCTCATGCGCAAGTTTTTTGAGTTGCTCATCTGCAGTCAAACCTTCCGGCAGAGGAAACTTTGGAAAACTCCAAGCCCCGATTGTAATTTCAACATTACACTTATCTGCAATTTTTGAAGTATTCTCTAAAGCATCTGGCAAATCGAAAAAAAGCTGCTGCATTTCTTCAGGGCTTCTAATATAAAAGGTTTGTGCGTCAATATAACGAAGTCTTTTAGTTTCGGATAAGGTCTTTCCGGTTGCAATACATACAAGGGCATCCTGAGCAAAAGCATCTTCCTGCCTTATATAATGTGCATCGTTTGTGGCCACAATCGGAATCCCCAGCTCACGGCTTAAGCGGACAACCCCATCGTTCCATTTTTTCTCAGTACTATCAAGTTCACTTAAAACGTTCCTGATTTCCTCGCTTCCGGTTTTTTCTATCCAACTGGCAAACTCATGCCTTTGAACTTCCAAATAATAATCTTCACCAAAAGTTTCCAAATACCACTCAGCAATCTTTTTTGCCCCCTTATAATCATCGTTTCGTAGCGCTTGGCCAAGTTCACCCTGAGGGCAGGCAGACGTACATATCAAGCCCTTGGAATATTTTTTGAGAAGCTCTCGATCCATCCTTGGGCGGTAATAGTATCCGTCAAGATGTGCAATGGATGATAGTTTCATCAAATTCTGATAACCTTCATGATTTTTTGCCAAAAGCAAAATATGAAAATTTTGGAATTTATTTCTATCTAATCTGTCTTTCAGGTTTCCGTTTGTAATGTAGCCCTCCATCCCCAAGATCGGTTTTACACCTTGCTTTTGGGCTTCTTTATAAAATTCGATCTCTCCATACATAACCCCATGATCGGTAATCGCCACTGCATCCATTCCCTGGTCTTTAACGTGGGAAAAAAGCTTGGAAATATTGCTTAGTCCGTCTAAAAGCGAATACTCCGTATGGACATGTAAGTGAACAAATTTATTCATACCTTTGATCAGCTAACTTTAATTCATTCACAAAAATTCTTCCAACATTTCCCACCCGTTCACCTGTTTCAGAAGTCTTGGCCTTACCCATTGCATCATTTGCATCGTCGAAAGCATCTTTAGGAGGATAGGCGCGATGAAAAGAGGCAACTGTATAACTTAGACCAAATTTTATTCCGGGGTATTTATCTTGCAATCTTTTCTCCTCACCCTCAAGAAGCATATCAACAACGTCCAGCACTGTTTCTATCTCGCTCCTAACCTTAAAACCGGGAAGGTAAAGTAAAAATTCATCTGAGCTCTCCCTCGACCTAAAACATCTACCATTTCCTCTTGCAACTTTCATTATTGCCTGAGCCGCAGCTTTTAAATAATCGTTACCTCCGGCAATCTTTCCATACTTATGATTTACATTGTGAAGACCATCAAGATCGGCGACTACAAACGTTCCTTTTAAAAACTCGCCTTTTCTGTAATCCTGCTGCCATCTACCCTGTAGTCCTTCAAGCATGTCATGTAACGGATATTCGCTCTCTAAACCAGTCAAGGGGTCAATATTTAGTCTTCCCTCTAAAGTTCTGACTTTTTCATTTGCCTCTGTTGCACCAAGAGAACCTTTTTTCCAACCGCCACTTTTCCCTAATTGACGTCTTATAATTTCTTCGGCTGTTTCACTCATTCAGTTTTTCTATTAGTTTTTCCCGAACAATCTGAACATTTCCAAGACCTTTGAGTTTTTTCTGAACCATCCCGATTAAGAATCCTACAACTTCTCCTTTACCGCTTCTATAATCCTTAACTGCCTTTTCTTGTTCGTTAACTACTTCCACTACGGCTTTTTCAACTTCATCCGGGTCGGCATAATCTACCTTTGTCAATTCCAAAACTTTTTTAACCAACCCCGCAGGTTCCGGAAATTGGCCATCAAGTTTCTTATTCACCATCATGTCCGCAATTATTTTTGCAGATATTCCTTCCTTCTTAGCCAGTTCTATAGCCTCCTCAAAATAATCAGCGCGTGTTTTATCCGAAACCAAGACATCAGAAAATGCAAGTGAGATACCAAAATCTTCAACAAGTCTTTCTCTCCTGACTCTCGGTAATTCGGGTAAAGATTCTGTTATTCCCTCAATTTCAGACTGACTTATTCTAATTGGAGGAATATCTGGTTCAGGAAAGTAGCGGTAATCTTGCGCCTCTTCTTTAGTTCGTTGAGAAAAGGTCGTTTGCTTAACTTCATCATATCCACGCGTTTCTTGAACAACCTTCCCCCCTGTCAACAATATCTCTTCCTGTCTTATTAGTTCAGCGTTAATAGCTTTTTCCAGAAACCTAAACGAATTTATATTTTTAATTTCAACCTTGTAATCGGGAAGTGAACCATCAAGTGATAGCGATATGTTCGCTTCCAACCTCATCGACCCTTTTTCCATATCTGCATTACTTACTTCCAGATAGCGGGCCACCAATTGCACCTCTTTTAGAAAGGATACAATCTCTTCTGTGGAATGAAAGTCGGGCTCGGTTACCATTTCCATTAGCGGAACACTGCTCCTATTGAAATCGATCAAACTCACCTTTTCACCATCAACTGTTTCGTGGACAAGCTTGCCTGTATCTTCCTCAAGGTGAACCCTCCTTATTCTTTTGCCAACAAACTCCCCACCAACGCAAAGCGGCAAATCATATTGGGAAATCTGGTAGCTTTTGGGTAAATCTGGATAAAAATAATGTTTCCTATCAAACTTGCTAAACAGGTTAATCTTGGAGCCGATTCCCAGACCAAATTTAATAGTAAACTCAAGCGCTTCTCTATTCAAAAATGGCAAAGCTCCGGGAAGCCCCATACAGACAGGGCAAACTTGAGAGTTCGGAATTTTCCCAAAATGATCAGCAGGACAACGACAAAAGAGCTTGCTTTTAGTTGAAAGCTCAATGTGAACTTCCAAACCAACTATTGGAATAAATTTTTTATTCATTTCCATTTTCAAATTGCTCAACTATCAATTTTTGTCCATGTCTTTTTGAATAATAAAAAACAAACATTGTGCCAAGCATTAAGAGGACTAAAAGTGTTTTAACACCAAAAAACTCAGTAATAAACCCTGAAAATATTACCGGAAATATTGTTGCGATTGTAACCAAAAACCATAGATTTCCAAAAACTCTACCCCTCAACCACAATGGTGTTGCTTCCTGTAAGTAAGTTAACGTCGGGATTGTTGTGCCTATAAAACCAAGCCCTACCAAAACGACAAATACGGGTTCCAATACCACCCTGAGTACAATAGGAAAAAGCGGAATCAGGAACACTATAAGAAATATCCCAAAAGATAATAGCGCAGCGCTAACTTCAATTACACTCTTCTTTCGCCAATGTGTCCCTAAATTTTTGGGAACCACAACCGACCCGATTACAGCGCCTATTGCGGCCGGTACAACCACCAAAATTCCGGCGAAATTCACAGACACTTTCAAAATCTCTGTAGCAATAACGGGCAAGTTAACAACAATTATCGCCAGAGAGACCTGCATTCCGATTAAAAGCGAAAGAGGGAAAAGTATAGTTTTGTGTGTTTTGATAAATATATAACCTTCATAAATACTCTTAAAGAACATTATTAAAAGCTTGTCTAAAGCTTCGGGAACTCTCTTCGTGGGCTTCATTTCCGGCAAAAAAGCTGTTGAGATAAAGGCCATTAATAGAAAAACTGAACAAAGAATCAAACTCCCGTTAAAACCAATTAGATCAAGAAGAATTCCCGCTGTTCCAAAGCCAAGAACAAGCGAGGCCTGTTGAGTTATAAAAAAAAGTGAATTAGCGTGAGGAAAAAGATTTTTTGAAACTACCGAAGGCAAAGACGAAGATTCAGCCGGT
>JAKAJP010000029.1 GCA_021824915.1 bacterium | reverse complement strand
TTCCCATTGAATTTATCAGGGAATGTTTTATCTATCCCAACTTCAACTTCTGCGACTTCAGGATATTTGAGTGCGGGAGATTGGACTACTTTTAATAATAAGATTTCTACTTCAACGGGATTGGTTGTCGCTAATTTCGCCTCACCGAATATAAGCCAGTGGACTAATAATTCTAACTACATAACTTTATTGTCTTTATCCGCTTCTAATCCAATTACCTACAACACAAGCACAGGGGCGATTGGTTGGACTAATTCCAATAATTATATTTCCACCTCCACTGGGCTGACAACCGCTAATTTTGCGACTACTTCTATAAGCCAATGGAACAATAACTCTGGTTATATCACAACCAGCACGGGACTGACCACGGCGAATTTTGCCACGACCTCAATAAGCCAGTGGAATAACAATAGCGGATACATAACCACAAGCACCGCTTTAACAACGGCTAATTTTGCTACTACAAGTGTTTCACAATGGAACAATGACGCTGGTTATTCTACTCTTGCTTCAAGCACTTGGCTGAAAGTGGCAAATAATTTGTCGGATTTAAACAACGCCTCAACGGCGAGGATTAACTTGAATGTCGCATCTTCCACTTTAGCATTCAACATTTATGACGCTACCTCAACCACTCCTTATAAGTTTTCCAAATACCGTTCTCCTATAAATATGACAATTACCCAGATTGATTGTGATGAATACGCCGCCGCTACTACCACCGTGCAAATCTATAGAGCAACTGCGATGGCTACCACTACGGTTAATTCAAACATAGTCGCATCTCTTGCTTGTGGGATTGGTGGAACTTCTACAACGAGCTTCACCACATCAACGATAGCAACTGGCAATGTGATAATAGTTAATGCCACCTCTACTGCGGGAACGCCAACCTTAACAACGGTTCACATAACCTATAACAGATAAAATGATTAACGAATTATTGCTCAAAAAAATAATAACTATTTTAACGGCATTGATAGCTTTATATAACCAGCAAATTGTCGCCACTAAAAGTGAGGTTGTTTTGGGAGGAATCGGTGGTGTTGGAGGTGGAACGACCACTATAACTTTGATTCCTAAACAAATTCCAAAAGAAATTTCCGATAAGTATTCTTTAATGAATAATAGTTTTGAAAGATTAGAAAAGTCAGATGCAAAGGACAGAATTAAAGTTGAAATAGGGGATAAGAATCAACCTCAATTCATCCCTAAAATAAAACTACAAAGATGGGATGAGGTGGATTTTTCCTTAACTCCGATAGAAAACGAAACTGACAATCCATCACTATCTTTCAAAGGAAATAAAATTGATTGGAAAAAAGGTAATTTAGAAATTGAATATTTTGACGCTCCGACTTCTACTAATGAGGGTGGATATAAGATGGTTTGGTATCTAAATTCCAAACCTGCCACTAACAAATTAGAGTTTTCAATTCAAAGTAAGGGATTGGATTTTTTCTACCAAGCTTCCCTTAATGTAGAGAACAAAGACCCGAATTTAACCTGCACGGAAACGCAATGTAAAAACGCCAGCGGAACAATAGTTATGGAACGTCCTATTGATGTAGTCGACTCTTACGCTGTTTATTACTCCACTAAAGGCGGAATGAATGATATCAACGGTAAAGATTATAAAACAGGCAAAGCATTTCATATTTACCGACCTCATATAATTGACGCTTTAGGGGCGGAAACTTGGGGAATATTGAACATCCAAAACGGGATTTATTCGGTGGAAATTCCACAGGCGTTTTTAGACACAGCAGTTTATCCGATTAAGAGCAATGATACGTTTGGATATACGACAAGAGGAGCTTCCACATCAGTTTTTGATGGTAATTTAATTGCTTGTTCTTTCACTGGTGCAGCGGGTAATGGAACGAGTTTAACTATTTCGGCTATGGTGGCGAATTATTCTACTCCCACTAATAAAATCAAAGGAGCAGTTTATGATGCTTCAAATAATCTTGTAACTAATGGCACTAGTAATGAAAAGACAGATTTAACTGGGACAGTTGGCGATTGGACACTAAATTTTGCATCGCCCATTTCTCCCACATTTACGGCACAAACTTATTGGTTAGCGGCAAATGGTGATGCAACCGGTTTCCCCTTTGGAGAAGGAACTCAGTATTATTATGATTCAGGAACGGCCAACCAGGCGAAGTATATTTCCAATGCTTATACTTCTTTTCCGCCCGCAACACTAAGCGGAGGAACAAATCAAAACAACAAATACTCCATCTACGCCACCTATACGCCATCGGGTGGTGGTGGAACGGTCGCTAAAAAAAGACAACCAGTAATTATATCTGATTAACGTATGAACTTTATAATCCAAAACCAAAGAAAAATATTTTTCATAGCCATAACGATTTTAGTAATTATCGGGATTTTGTTTTTAGCCAATTATTACATCAAAAAATCTGTTAATTTCGTATTCAATTATTTGATAGAACAATCGGAATTTCAAAGGGCGATTATCGGTCAAACTAACATCAATACCTACAATATTGGAGTTATTACGAGTGTTATAAACCAGAATGGCAGAAAATAACGGCAATAAACTACATATTCCGATAGCGATAGTAGCTGTAATAATGACTATTTTTTTCACTATTTTAATGGGACTCATTTCAGTAGTTAGGTCGTCTGATTTGTCGGCATTAAATACGCAAGACAGCCAAACGGCAAAAAATGTCGATAGATTAGAGGGGAAAATAGACAAAATTCAAGATAGTCTAAATGAATTGGCGCAAAAACAGGGGATAGTTTTGAAGAATAAATAATTATGGAAAACATTAAAAAAATAGTTCAAGGGTATTTCCCCGACGAACCGGACGAAAGGGATTACATATTCGGATCGGGGCAACTTCCCTATCCGGTTATTTTACCAGACGGGAATTGGCGTAAAATCTATATTGATAACGAATTTCAAGCAAAGAGCGGAGTTGAGACGTTTGGCTGTGTTACGTTTTCTATTTTAAACGCGATAGAGAAGCTGGCTAAAGTTCTATTCGGTGAATACTGGAACAAGTCCGAACGATTTACTTACATTGCTTCGGAAACAGACCCCGCTAACAGAGGCAATTCGCCAAAAAAAGTCGCGAAGTCAGTCCAAAAAATAGGAATTGCGGACGAAGTTGATTTGCCGTTTGATAATTCGATAGACACGTTGGATAAATTCAATTCGCCCCGACCTCTCACAAACGAACTACTTGAAAAAGGAAAGATATTTTTGGGAAATTATGTTTTTGGATATGATTTTATTGTTTTAGATAGTGCAACGGATAGAAGCGTATTGAGGGAAGCTTTAAAAAGAAGCCCTGTTGCAATCGCTGTTTTTGCGTGGGTGGAAAAGGATGGAGTTTATGTCCGGCCCGAAGGAATGTCTGATACTCATTTGACCTTACTTGAGAACGTCAAAGAAAACGGAGAATTGGAAATCTTTGATTCGTATTCTCCCATATTAAAAACCCTTGCCAAAGATTTTCCTATTTATACCGCTATGAGATTTTTCCTTAGAAAGAAAACCGAAGAAGAAAAAAGAATCGAGGCAGAGATAGAAGCTAAAATCCCTCTTTGGAAAAAATGGCTTGATTTGATATTGGAAGCGATTGGCTTATTGAAGAAACAGGAATTGGAAAACAAGCCGATACAGCCGATTGCTCCAATTGAAGCTCCGCCAGAACTAATAACTACGACAGAAAATCCATTTAACCCAACTCCAACTAATCCACCCACATCAAAAGAGAACAAACTAAAAGATTTTTGCCTTGCTATAAGGACTCACGAGGGATGGTATCCAACAAGTAGAAGTTGGCGGAACAACAATCCGGGCAATTTGCGTTTTTCTTCCTACATCCAATCTCTTGGAGCGATAAACAAAGACCAGCAAGGATTTGCTATATTCCCCGATTACGATAAGGGCTGGAGCGCTCTTAATCAACTTGTTTTGGATGCCATAGATAAGAAGCTTAAAGCATATAGAGAAAAAGGAGAAACGATTTATAATTTTTTTGAAGTTTATTCGCCCGCGTCTGATAATAACTTTCCATTAAACTACGCAAAATATGCCTCATCAAAAGTCGGATTAAAACCAGAATCAAAGTTGACGGAATTGTTATGATTCAATTTTTGTTAGATTTATTTCGTGGAAATTTAGGGTCAAGAAGCGGACAATGGCCTGCGATTCGCAAACAATTTCTTAAGGATAATATTGCTTGTGCGGTATGTGGGACAAAGGGGTCGTTTTTAAAGCCAAACGAAGTCCATCACATCAAACCCTTTAATTTACGGCCAGAATTGGAACTTGAGGAAAATAATTTGATTACGCTTTGTCGAGACCACCATTTTTTTATAGCTCATTTAATGAGTTGGTCTTCGTGGAACGAGAATGTAAAGCAAGATTCAATTATTTGGAATAATAAAATTAAAAATAGACCAAAGGTCGTTAATTAAATAAAATTATGAGCGACATATTCAAGTGGAATTATAAAGACTTTGCCAAGGGCATTGTTGTTTCTGTTTTCTCGGCAATTATAACCTATTTTTACCAGCTTATTTCCGCGCCGAATGGATATGATTTGTTCGCTACTGATTGGAACGGAGTTTTGAAGGTGGCGATAGTGGCAGGAGTGGGATATTTGGCGAAGAATTTATTTACCGATAATCAGGGGAAATTCGGAGGAGTTTTATAAGTCCTTTCACAACTTCAGGAGGTGTCTGCAATGATTTGTTATTGCGAGAAAAAGAAAAAGATTGTTTCTGTAAAACGGGCAATGAAAAAATGCGTAAAGATTAACATTTCAAAGAGAGGAGTTGTTTGCCATTATC
>JAKAJP010000014.1 GCA_021824915.1 bacterium | reverse complement strand
TAGAGAGCGTCGCGGGCTTGCCTATGCAGTAAAACCTTCGGGGGACAAATTTGACGAAGTTGGTTATTTTGGTGTTTATGCAGGAGTGGATTTGGAAAAATGCGAAGAAGCTATCAAAGTAATTTTGGATCAAATGTATGGCTTATCGTCCGGGAAATATCCAATTACTCCCAAAGAGCTCAAAAAAACAAAGGAATATATCAAAGGCCATATAGCTCTTTCCCTGGAAGATACCCAGGCAGTTGGAGATTTTTTTGCCGAGCAGGTTTTGTTTCTGAAGGAAGTTTTAACGCCTGGTGAGATTTACAAACGAATCGATGAGGTTTCAGTTTCCGATGTTGTAAGAGAAGCCAAAAGAATATTTGTTAAGAGCCACTTGAATTTGGCCGTGATTGGCCCGTATACTA
Organism: bacterium; assembly: GCA_021824915.1. GTDB lineage: Bacteria > Patescibacteriota > Microgenomatia > UBA8517 > UBA8517 > JAKAJP01. The sequence continues at coordinate 4,620 of JAKAJP010000014.1, read as the reverse complement.
ACGAAGCTAAATTTACAAAACTACTTAAATGAAAGGTTTAGAATTTCCGGTTGTCGGAACAAAGGTAAAAGGTTTAACAAAAAAGTTTGATTTGAATTCTCCTGATGGCAGAAAGGCCTATTTTGAGGCCAAAGCCGGTGACGAAGTCGCAAAAATCAAAAAATATTTGGATAAGAACACTTTTGTTGCATACCTAATTGGCAAGAAAAACTCCGGGAAAGGGACTTATTCGCAAATTTTTGCCGAGATTTTTGGTAGCGATAAAGTTGCGCTTGTATCTATTGGAGATATTGTCAGGAACGTCAGTGCTGATTGGGACAACTTCAAAAAATCGCCGAAATTTGCAAGGCTAAAGAAACTTTATAGAGGTTATATTTCCTTTGAAGACGCCTGTGATGCTTTGACAGGGAGAAGTCAATCTAAACTTCTTCCGACCGAATTTGTTTTGGCTCTTCTCAAATTGACTATTGAAGGTATGCCCGGAAAAACTCTTTTTATAGACGGGCTGCCGAGGGAGATGGATCAGGTTTCCTACTCTTTGTATTTTAGAGATTTAATTGGTTATAGGGATGACCCCGATATGTTTATTCTTATAGATATTCCCGAATCCGTGATCGATGAGCGCATTAAATATAGAGTAGTTTGTCCAAATTGCAAAAACACCAGAAATATTAAGCTTTTGATTACCAATAAAGTTGAATACGACAAAAAAGACAAAAAATTCTATCTCCTTTGTGATAGCCCAAGGTGTAAAGGGGGATTCAGGATGGAGCCGAAGGAAGGGGATAACCTTGGAATTGGGCCAATCCGTGATCGCTTGACTAAAGATGAGGAAATTTTGAAGAAGGCCTTTGCCCTTCACGGAATCCCTAAAATTCTTTTAAGAAATCATGTCGCCAAAGCCGAATCAGACAAATATTTTGATGATTATGAAATTACACCCGAATATTCATTTGAGCTTGATGGAGACAAAATTAAGGTAATAGAGAAGCCCTGGACGGTTAAAGATGATAATGGAATTGAGAGCGTTAGTCTTCTATCGGCCCCAGTAATGGTCGGTCTTCTTAAGCAGATGGCTGATATTTTAGAAGCTTAGGTAGCCATCTTGGCCAGGGACTCTATCGCTGCATCGGATCTGGTATATCTGTAGGCCCTTATGTTTTCGAGAATTCCGTTGAAACTTTTGAATTCCTCTGGAGTAAGTATGATAGATACAAATGGAACTCGGTTAATTCCACTTATTATGAAGGGAAGGGTATTGTGATCTTTATCGATGCTTTTCAGGCCGCCTTCCAGAGAAACAGCCGGAATTCCTTTTTGGGATAGCTCCTCAGCGACTCGATGACTTCTCCCTGTTCCGTCATTACATAGGGCCATTACTTTGAGGCCTTTTTCAACCATTTCATCAAGTTTTCCGCTCACAACAGCATCAATCGATATGGAGTGGTTTCTCCTATGAAGACTATCAAATATTGGCGAGACTTCAGTCATGTGTCGGGGTGCTGGGAATTGAACCCAGTGTTTCTACGTCCCGAACGTAGCGTGATACCGATTCACCACACCCCGAATGTGCCCCTAGAGGGAATTGAACCTCCATCTTACCCTTAGGACGGGTCTGCTCTGTCCGTTGAGCTATAGGGGCAATCAAATTGTCCATATATCGAACCATGTTCGCTATAGGGGCTCATGCGTATTTTACACTATTTGACCGTGAGGGTGTACAAATTAGGGACTACTGAATCTCCGCCCAGGTTTGTCAGTATTAGGATTTTGGTAGCATTTGTGTAAGGAAAGGCATTTGGTGCTTCATAGGCTCCGGAATACACAACGACTTTATTTGTTCCGTCATAATCCATAACCTCAACTTTACCCGGCTCACTAATCAGCAAATGCTTGCTTGTAGTTAGCCAACGAATAGCCGGCTGTGTTTGATCAGAAACAAGGAAATTTCGGTCTTCTTTTAGATCGTAGACGTAAGTCTTGCCGCTTTCTATATTTCTTTCTTGTCTCTGGGTAGATGAACCCGGAAGAGGCCTAATTAAATCGTCAGGAAGGTTCGCGGAGCCGGAGGCCTGGTAAAGTACCATATTTTCATCGGGCGAGAAGGTGAAATTTGAAGTTTTATGTGTCAGTAAGTCTGAAACTTGAAGTGGCAAATTTCTGATCAGGCTCGCGTCTCTGGTTGTTCGCTCGTTTTGCCAACCCTTTAGGATCAGATCCTTTTGCGAAGTAGAATTGACCATTTGGGATTGAGGTGTGAATGATCCGGAATCAATTAGAAATATGCCGTTTGATGTTGTCAAAAGAATTTGGCGGTTGTCGGGCGAGATTTGGTAGGTAGAATGTGATTGGTCGCCGTCGGTTATCCTTTTGGGTTCGTTTGTAAATCCTAGCGGGAGGCTAAATGTATCCATTGTATAAAGCCCTATTTTATCCGCTCCGGCATTTGCGGAGGGGGGAACGGTAAATGCGATTTTGGTTCCGTCGTCACCTACTACCGGGTTCACACTTCCTGAAAATGTAAGAGGAGAAAGGGACGGGACTTGCCTGAAAAGGGAAACAGAAGCATTGGTGACTATTTCTTTTTCTATGGTTAACCTTTTATACCAGCTGAAATACCCATCCTTTTTTACTTCGACATCATAAACTCCTGGAGGTAGGGAAAGATTGGCATTTGTTGCAGCCTTGAGGGTTCCGTTAATATATACACTTGCCCCGTCGGGCTCCGATTTTATGACGAGTATCCCGTTAGGCTCGAATTTTAGTGTCCCAAGGTTAAGCCGGTACCCGCGTGCATAATAAGATATATAGAAGCCAAAAAAGCCGACCACAACAATAGTTAGTAAGAAAAGGAAAACTCTGATCTTGGCCATAGGCTCAATTATATCATGATATAATCCCAATTAGAGATGTGGCGGAAGAATATTGCTATTGATTTGGGAACTGCGAACACTCTTGTTTGGTTATCTGGGGAAGGACTCGTGGTTAACGAACCAACTGTTGTTGCAATCTCCAGCGAGGATAATAAGGTTGTTGCCGTGGGCGAGGAGGCTAAAAAAATGCTTGGAAGGACTCCCGAAGCGTTAATTGCCAGCCGTCCTATGAGGGACGGGGTTATAGCTGATTATCAGGTAACCGAGGCAATGCTTAAGTATTTTATAAGTAAAGTCGTCGGACGTTTTCAGTTTTTTAGGCCCAATGTAATGGTTTGTGTTCCTGCAGGTTGTACTCAAGTTGAGCGTAGAGCAGCTCTAGATGCCACTCTTTCTGCCGGAGCCTCTCATGCGTATCTAATCGATGAGCCCTTGGCGGCTGCCATCGGAGCTCAAATTCCTGTTTCTGCTCCAAGCGGACATATGATAGTGGATATCGGCGGCGGTTCAACGGAAGCTGCGGTCATTTCTCTCGGAGGTGTTGTTGTTCATAAATCAGCCAGAGTTGCAGGAAATAAGATTGATGAAGGAATCCAGAATTATTTGAAGAAAAAGCATAATTTGATAGTTGGTGACACGACATCTGAAGATATTAAGCTTAAAATCGGCTCCGCCGTACCACTTGCCAAGGAGGAGAAACTTGAGATTAGCGGGCGTGATTTGGTTTTTGGCCTCCCCAGAAGCGTAGTTATAACAAGCTCCGAAGTTACGGAAGCAGTTAGACCGGTGCTTTTACAAATAATTGGCTGTGTTAAAGCGGTTTTGGAGGATACTCCGCCGGAACTTGCCGCTGATATAATAGACAAGGGGATTGTTATGAGCGGAGGCACGTCACTTCTACGGAATTTTGATAAACTTATGACTGAAGAGACCGGTGTTCCGGCACACGTAGCGGATGAGCCGCTTTTGTGTGTGGTTCGGGGGACCGGACTGGTTCTTGAAAATATAGAGCTTTGGAAGAGAAGTGTGACGACAAGAGGCTAATTTACGTGTTATGGGTTATTGCAGAAAATGAGAGCACTTTAATTTTATAGGTTCTAGTAATAACCGACAAATAAAGGTATTTATTAGAAAAAGGTCAATAACTAAATTTTGGTTATTAATTATCCTCTAGTATTTGAAGTTTATGAGACGATGAATTGTGGGTTAATTGAGGATAAGTACTTTAATTTTCTATATAGAATACTGAATACAAAAAATAGTCAATTTTGTTAATTATAATATTGTGATTTTCAGTATTTTTATCTTGTAGTTTGAGATATTTTTTCGATATTTATAGATATAACGGTATTAAAACTACAGGTCTAGTACAGATGCGGAAAAAATGAGGCAAATAGATTAAATTGACAAAATTATAAGATGAAGGGTATTAAAATGATTAAAAAGAATACAAAAAATATGCAGGTAAAAGCCCGTAAACAGGCCAAAATCCTCGGAATTAAGATGGATAGCACTTTTGTTTCTAGAGTGCTAGCACGCGTAAGATGGTTCATATCCCATAATAGCAAGTTTTATATAGTTACGCCTAACCCCGAGCTTGTTTTGATGGCCCAGGATGATGAGGCGCTCAAAAAAGCATTGAACGGGGCCAAAGTGTCAATTCCGGACGGTATAGGCTTATCCCAAGCAAATAAATTTCTTTCTTTAGCGGCTCCTAAAAATAAATTTTTAAGGGGAGTTATATCTT
>JAKAJP010000031.1 GCA_021824915.1 bacterium | reverse complement strand
TATTCCATTGGTAAACCAACGATACCCTTCCCGATCGTCAGGTCTGAGGAGGCAATCGGATAAAAGGTCTTGGCAAAATCCGCAGGATTCATTACTGTCGCGGGAAGTGTATCAAGATCGTTTCTAAGCATTGGAACCCAAGTATTATGAAACCTAAAAATATCCGGCCCGGTTCCTTTGGCAAGAGCATTGGTCAACCTTTCGCGATAATCCGCAGGGGACTGCTTAATATAATTAATCTTTACGTTTGGATGAGCGGTTTCATACTCTGAAATAAGCGAGTTAACAGTTGATTGATCTTCCCACAGTCCCCACCATGTAATAACAGTAGAACCAACAGAAGTTCTTCCAACAATAAATTTATAAATAATAAAGGCGATTAAACCGATCAAAATTGAAATCCCCACATAAATGACTATTTTGGGGAAACTTTTTTTTGGAGAGGGCATAACCGGTGTCCCATTATTTGTTAATGGAGCTTGCTGAGGTTGAGGCTGTGGTTGTGGAAAGGGTGGAGTTTCCGTTACAACCGGATTTGGGAAAGTGTTACTCTCGGGCATACCTAAATGGTATCATATGCAAGCTAAATAAACTATTGACGAAGACGTCTATTTCTATCGCCAAGAATAGATTTGGCCTCTGCCAAAACTTTGCAATGAAAAGAGTCGAAGTTAAAAAAATAAATTTGCGTGAGGTTGTTAAAATTCTCGGAAACGGAGGTCTGATTATATATCCAACGGAAACACTTTATGGAATTGGGGCAGACGCAACAAACGAAATGGCTATCCAAAAATTAACGGAATACAAAAACCGACCCTTCGGAAAACCCTACTCAATTGCTGTCGCTGACCAAAAAATGGCTGAGGGTTACGTCTACTTAAATGAGGCCGCAAAAAATCTCTACAAAAAATTTTTGCCAGGGCCATTAACTGTAATCTCTAAAGGCAAACAAAAAACCGCAAAAGGAATTGAAAGTGAAGACGGAACTCTTGGTGTTAGAATCCCGGATTACAAATTAGTAATAGATATTGTTAAAGAGTTTGGAAAACCCATTACTGCGACAAGCGCGAACGCTTCCTATAAAAAACGCCCATATAAAGTCTCCGATATTTTGGAAAACATTAGTGACAAACAGAAAAATTTAATTGATTTAATTATAGATGCAGGTGAACTTCCGCCAAACGATCCATCAACCGTCGTCGATACAACAATGGATGATCCGGTAACGCTTCGGCAAGGCCAAATAAAATTCAATGAGAAAAATGAAATTTTAAGTAAAAGCGAAGAAGCTACTCAAAATTTAGCAAAAGAGCTCTGGCAAAAATATGAAATTCATAAAGGAAAAAGGGCAATTGTTTTTGCGCTACAGGGAGAAATGGGGTCAGGCAAAACTATTTTTACAAAAGGGTTGGGCCGGGCGATGGAAATTACGGAACTTGTAACCTCCCCCACTTTTGCCATTGAAAATGAATATTTAATACCCAATACAAAACACTTTCTTTATCATTTTGATGCTTGGCGAATTGAAAACTCAAACGAGCTCAGATCCTTGGGTTTTGATAATTTGATCAAAAATAAATCTATCGTTTCTATTGAATGGGCTGAGAGAGTTGCCGAGATAATCCGTGAATTCGATGACGAGGCAATTATTATCTGGGTTAACCTTAAATATGGCAAAAATGAAAACGAGAGGCTAATTAGTTGGGGAGTGGAACAATGAAAATTTTAGCAATTGATACATCATGTGATGAAACCGCGGCAGCAGTAACCGAAGGTACAAAAGTACTATCTAATATTATCTGGTCACAAGCAGCCGCCCACGCAAAATTTGGTGGTGTAATGCCGTCTTTAGCTCAAAGAATGCATGAAGAAAGAATTGACTGGGTAATAGAAAGGGCAATTAAAAGTTCAAAAAGGGCAACCGGCTCTGCCATAAAAATGCAAAGTTTGGATGCGATTGCGGTGACAATTGGCCCGGGACTTTCAATAGCTCTTGGGGTTGGAATCGATAGAGCAAAACGCCTTGCAAAAAAGTATAACAAACCTCTCATTCCGATTAATCACGTTGAGGCTCACATCTTAAGCCCTCTTGCGAACTCAAATGATGAAATGCAATTCCCCGCCTATGGACTGTGCGTTTCTGGCGGAAATACCATCTTCGTCCTAATAGAAAAGGAGGGCTATAAAATACTAGCTGAAACTCAAGATGATGCATTAGGCGAAGCTCTTGATAAAGGAGCTCGAATGTTAGGTCTTGGTTACCCTGGCGGCGCAGTTTTGGAAAAAATGGCCAAGCTTGGAAATCCAAAGAGATTTACTCTACCTATACCATTGGTTGGTCAGGAAAAGCGCCAAATCTTTAGCTATTCAGGTCTAAAAACTTCTTTTTACAGATTAATTCAAAGTAGTCCTCCCAAAACCAAACAGGATACTTACGATCTGGCGGCCGCCTATCAAGACATAGCCTTCAAACACATTGAAAGAGTTTTAGAGTATTCAATGACTAATAATAAATTAAAAATTGACAGCAAAGCTGATTATGTTAATTTACTCGTCGGGGGAGGTGTTGCTGCTAATATTGAATTACGAAAAAGGTTAAGGAAATTGAGTAAAAAACACGGAGTAAGAGTAAGTGTTCCCTATTCCGAGAAACTTTACGGTGACAACGCGGCCATGATTGGGGTTTGCGCAGGTTTCAAAATCATCGCCGGGGAGGTTAAGCCCTCGGACCTATTTGACTATGATAAAATCGATAGAAATCCACGATTAAAAATTAACCAATGACAACCACCCTGACAATCTTAACCGGAATTATTACGATTTTCCTGGCCATCGGCGCATATTTAGTGATCCGAACCCTCAGGAAAAAATAATGCTACAATACAGGCATGGAGCCCGCTTACGATCACAAAAAATTTGAGGCTGAAATATATAAGAAGTGGGAAAGTTCCGGAGCATTTGAACCCAATAGTCACGGCAAACCCTTCACCATTATAATGCCGCCCCCAAACGCTAATGATCCTCTTCATATAGGCCACGCGCGATTTGTCGCAATTGAGGATGTTCTGATCCGATATCATAGGATGAAGGGTGAATCAACCCTCTGGCTTCCGGGAAGCGATCATGCAGGAATTGAAACTCAATATGTTTTTGAAAAGAAATTGGCAAAAGACGGCAAAAGCAGATTTGACTACGACCGCGACACACTCTATCAAAAAATCTGGAACTACGTTCAGGAAAATACCGGAACGATGGAAACACAGCTAAAACAGCTTGGCGCCTCCTGCGATTGGAAAAGGTTTAAATTTACACTCGACCCTGAAATTGTCAAAATTGTCTATTCTACATTCAAAAAACTTTATGACGACCAATTAATTTATAGAGGCGAACGTATAGTTAATTATTGTACAAAATGCGGCACCGCCTATTCCCAACTTGAAGTTGATTCTGTCGAACGGGAAGATAACCTTTATTACCTGGATTACGGAACGGTTACCGTTGCTACCACCCGCCCCGAAACAATTTTTGCCGATGTTGCCGTCGCAGTAAATCCAAAGGATAAAAAATATTCCAATTTGGTCGGAAAAACCGCAAAAATACCGCTTATTAACCGCGAGGTTCCGGTAATTACGGATAATCTGGTTGATAAAGATTTCGGCACTGGCGCTCTTAAAATTACACCTGCGCACGATGCAACCGATTTTGAGATCGGAGCGGCACACAAATTACCGCAAATAAGCGTAATTGATGAAAAAGGCCGTATGACGGGGACTCCCGAGAAATACATCGGCATGAAAATTGATATAGCCCGGGAAGAGGTGGTTAAAGATTTGCAAGAAAAGGGCTTAATCAAAAAGATTGAAAAAATTAAACACGTCGTCGGAACTTGCTACCGCGATAAGAGTACGCTTGAGCCCAGGGTTTCCAAACAGTGGTTTATCAGAGTTAAACCACTGGCTCAAAAGGCTCTGGGGGCGATCAAAAATAAAGAGGTGGATTTTGTGGCAAAGAAGTATGAAAAAATAGCTACACACTGGCTCAAAAATCTCAAGGATTGGAACATCAGCCGACAGATTGTCTGGGGTATAAGAATACCGGCATGGAGGTGTGAGAAGTGCCTTGAATGGACAATCACAGACGGCGAAACTCCAAAAGAGTGTTCTTTCTGCCATAACGGAATCTTAACCCAGGACACGGACACTTTCGATACTTGGTTTTCTTCCGGCCAGTGGCCGTTTGCCACTTTGAAAACAACCAAACCGGGAGATTTTGAAAAATACTACCCAACAAGTGTGATGGAAACGGCATACGACATACTCCCATTCTGGGTAATAAGAATGATTATGCTTGGTATATATTCAACGAACGAAACCCCTTTCAAGGATGTTTTAATTCACGGTCTGGTACGTGATCGTGAAGGCCAAAAAATAAGTAAATCTAAAGGAAATGTAATTAATCCGATTGAAATGGCAGAAAAGTACGGAGCCGATGCTCTAAGAATGGGAATTTTATGGGGAGCTCTTGTTGAAAACGATGTCGCACTCTCGGAAGAAAACATTAATGCACAAAGAAAATTTGCGAACAAGGTATGGAACGGGTCGCGATTTGTTTTAGAACACTTAGATAAAACTATAAAGAAAGGAAAAAAGGACGCAGAACTAACACGAGATTTGGATTTCTTTAACAAAAGAATTACGAAGTTTCTGGAAGAAATGAAGCTAAGTCAAGCTGCCGAAAATATTTATGAATGGTTCTGGCATGGCTATTGCGATAAATACATTGAATCATCAAAACAGGGCTTAATAGGTTATTCTCTTATGAGAGAGGCATTAATTGTAAGTCTTAAATTACTTCACCCCTTTATGCCGTTTGTGACGGAGCAGATCTGGCATGAGTTGGGACGCAAGGACCTCCTAATTACTTCCGAGTGGCCCAAAATTTAAGGTGTCGCCGTAGGCGTAGCCGATGCGGAACTGGTAGGTGAAGCCTTTGGCGTTCCAGATGATGTGGCCATAGGTACTAGAGATGCACTTGGCGAAGCCGTTAATGTAGGGGCCGGACTTTTTGTAACAATCGGCGCAAATGTCGCCTCTGGCACATTAGTCGAACCTCCAGGATTCAAAAGACCGGTTGCTAAAATGTAACCAATAATCGCCAATATCGCTACAATCAAAAGAACCAGAGCAATAACCACAAGGGGAGAACTTTTCTTCTTTTCCGGCTCGGGTGGAGTTATTGGTTGTTCGGGAGCGGGGGTGCTGGTCTGAGGGATTGGGGTTGACGGAACCGCTGGCTGCGGAGTTGCTACCGGCGCTTGAGATTGGGCTTGGGAGGAAAGATTTTGCAAATCCTGCTCAAGCTTCTGAAGATTAGGATTCCCCTCTTGTGGTTGATTGGCGTTTGGATCCATACTTAATTTAATTAAACAATGTTTAACATAAATGTCAAGAGAGTATCTCAAGATTTGCTTCTCTATGTGGTGATTTTGTTTATCTTGTTTCTAACGGCAATAAACTTAGATAATTTTCTAACACCCAAAAAAGTTCTTGGTGCTGCATCCAATGAAAAAGTAAACGAACAAGAATTTTGGGAAAGCTTCCTGGATAAAAATCCAAACTATATTCCGGGATTTATTGAAACGAAGCAAATGGACAAGGCAAACAAAATTGACCCAAATTACATTACTCCTTAGGTTCCTCTTTTGTGGCTTCCTGAGATTGACCCTCAGCTGGAGTCACTCCTTCAGTTGGAGTAGCGCCCTCGGCAGGTGTTTCACCAATTGCCGGTGCAGAAACCGGAGCTTCTTCAATCTTTTGGGGAGGTTCCACTTTGACAGCAATTGCCTCAGGGTCTCCTTTGATCTCAACCTTACTCCTGTCAACTTTAATATCCTTAACAAAAATTGCTTGATCCACCTCGGTCAATCCCGAAATATCAATAACAAACTTCTCGGGTAAATCCATCGGAAGAGCTTCAACTTGAATGTCATTAATATATTGGACAACTGTACCTAAAGCCTGTTTTTCAGCTGGAGATTCTCCACTCATTTCAACAGGAACCTCCGCCTCAACTTTCTCTTTAAGATCCACTTGAAGAAAGTCCACATGAACTGGTTTATCTGTAACCGGATTTAGCTGAACGTTGTGAACAAGAACCGGTCTTTTTTCTTTTCCAATCTCAAGTTCAACAAGTCCTGTTTCACCAACTTCTGAATAAACCTTATCAAAATCTTTAAGAGAAACTTGTATTGCCTGCGACTTCACCTTTTTTCCATAGACATTAGCCGGCAAAATTCCCTGGCTTCTGAGGTTTTTAACCTTTCTGCCTTCTATTTTTCTTACGTCTGCACTTAAAGTTTTCGTATCCATATTACCAAGAAATGTGCGTGAACATATCACGCGCTAAGGTCGTATTATATACGTAAGCACCAGAGGCGGTCAAGGTAAATCCTGTGGGCAAATTCACCTTGACACCAGGAAGATTGATGTTTATGCCCAACGGCGCCTCTAAAATTCCAGCCTGCTTGCGAACATAAAGGCGATAATCTCCAGTCTGTGACAAGTCTAACGATGAACTACTTTGCCAACTAAAAACAACTTTTTTAGTTTGCCTAGGCAACAGTTCAACTAGGGTTCCAATCTCTTCATGATCCTTTATTGTGTATGTTTCCGGCGTCACATTGTTTATATTCTCACCAGTTACAATAGACACAGAATAGTTTTCTGCATCTGGTGGGGTCAGTAATCTGATATAAGCCTTATATCTTCCAGCGTCAGATAAGATAGGATTGGCAGAATTTGTTAAGGTAAGGGTTAAGGTTCTCTTTATTTTTCCACCCGATATCTCGAGTTCAAACTTTTCCTGTCTATTAATAAAATAATTGGCTTTGTTAACGCCAACATTCGCCTCAACAACGCCCACCAAATCAGCATAACAATTTTTATTACAGATTGGTGTCAGAACCTCCCCACTCCATCCAAGATTTGATATTGCGTTTTGTGTAGCTTCATTATGCAAAAAGATCTGGATGTGACGTTCATCAAGATCGTTGAAGAACGACCTTAATATAGAAAGCCTATTAGCACCGCTTACTTTCCCAAGTTCTGCCAAAAGATTTCTAGATAAAGCGGTAAGAAAACTGGCTTTTTGAGTTGAGCCCGGGAAAAAATTTGTTTGAGCTTCCGCCTGGGTCTTCTCGTATAGATTTTTGTCTGTTATGTCCAAATTATAATCTGCCAGAAACATTGGACCCGTCACCTTAAGTATTCTTTTCGCGACTTCCAAATCTATACCAATAACACCATCAACGTTTTGATCCATCTCTTTACCCAAAAACCACTCTGCCCTTTTTGCGCTGGTGGAAAAGTCCGGGTCCCAGTTTGAATCTCTCAAAAACCAATTTGCCTCTCCTAAGTAATTTTTTATTGCCGCTGGCGGCTCAACGTGTCCACGAAGTTGTCCGTCAGCGGAATAAACATCAGAAACACTAAAATCAGTCATCCTCCCCCCTTCAAATGTTATTAATCCAAAAGAACCAATAAATCCCCCCGTGGGTCTAAGTTCCATATTATTTTGAAATAGAATTAAATATCGCCTCCTTCCGGATTTACCTAAATCATCGGGTAAATTGGATAAAATGATTTTGCCCTGACCCGTCAGGGTCTTTATTCTCTCCAAGTCAACTTTATCCAAAAATATCTTGGCTAATAAAACATTATTATTTGCTTCAGATCTTGATTCTGCTTCCAAGAAAGAAATGCTCTGATACACACCATCAAGACTTAATAGCATTTTATCTATATAGGGTTGAGGGTCATATATATCCTGACCAACAACTTTTGTAAAAAGTTCCGAAGAGTTTGAAATCAGGGGCGCCACGATACCCGCCATGTCGCTCGCTTCGGATATTAACGATCCACCAAAATAAGATTCCCTGTATATCGAACCGACAAAGGGAATATACTCAAACACCAAGCTTTCTTCCCTTCCGATGGTGGAAATACTTTTAGCAATTAAAAGTGTGTTTTGGACATCGGCTACCCCTTTGACTGTAAAGTCTTTATAAGCAACCCCCATTAAAATAGCCGATGTTCCAACTAAGATAAATGGTGACATAAAAAGGAGAAGGGCAAGAAAAGCTCCAATAAACGAATACTTAATTCTTTTGCTTATTTTTATTGTGATTTTTCTTTTGGGGTTATATGCCTGGGCAGTCCGATACATCCATCCGACCGTCTCACTTAAAGCAAATTGAAGGTTGCATGGCAACCTCTTCACCTCAAAACCACGAGGCAAAATCCTTGTCTCTCTCTCTTCGTCATACAACATCTTCAGGTTTGGAGAATGTCTCAAAAGCTGCTTATAAAATAGATCCGCAGAAGTTTCATCTCCCAAAACAAATGTTTCTTTACCGTAGGGCCCAAAAGAAAAGAGCCACTTAACAATTAATTTTGCAGCGTCAGCTACGAATATGGGATAAAAACGTTCGCCAAAACCAACTCTAAAGGTCAGGGTGTCACGAGTTTCTCTAAGAAGAGACGACATAAGCAAATCGCTCTCAACATCAATTCTGGCGCCAAGCAAATCCCCCAAATAAATTATTGCCAGATTATCATCTGTTTGAATCTTAAAATTTTTATCGCCTTCAAATTTTTCGAAAGGCAAAATCAAAATTTTTTTAAGACTTACAGAGAGCTTAAATTTTGAAAACCCACTTATTTGATTGTACAAATTTTTTCCACTAACAAATCCGGAAACAAAGACGGAATAACTCAAATCCAAAAAATTTCTGGACGATTTCTCAATGGGCAATATGGCTAGATTTTCTAAATTTGCAAGGTGTAAAGTTCTCGCCCTCCACAAGTTAACGTTGTCTGTAAAAATTTTTACGTAGCATTTTTTAGAAAGAAGATTTTCTATTATATTAAGGCTTAAAAAATTGGGGTCGGAAAAAACTCCAATCACTGGTCTTCGATTTTGCACGTCTATTATCATTTCCCCGCAGTTATTGAAAATTTAATTTGGTAAGTCTTTTTCGGAAATTTTTTGGTTTCAAAAAAGCTACGTGAAATTTCACGCAATTTCATTCCGGTCTAGTTCCTCGTTCACCAATCGATCTGCTAATTTATTTTTTTGTCTTTCAACATTCTGAAATTCTACCTCCACCCCAACACTGTTAATGATCGATTTAATATTCAAATAATGATTTCTAAGTTTTAAGTTTTTGATTTTATATATTCCCCTTATTTGACGAACCACCAATTCAGAATCTAATATAAATTTTATATGAGAAATTTTACTCAGAAATTTATATTTCAAAAACCAATTAAGAGCCAAGACAACTGCAGAATATTCGGCATCATTATTAGTGGTAACCCCTAAAAATTTTGATTGTTTATAAATAACAACTTCGTCGTTACTTACAACAAAGGCACAGGCTGCCGGTCCAGGATTTCCCCTAGAGCCACCGTCACAATTAATAGTTAGGTTGTTCATTGCTAGTTAGTTTAGCATCCGAGGGTGACTAGATGAAGTATGAGAAAAAGAGGAACATCAAAATTACATTTTGTTGAAGGGTTAGCCAATAGTGATCAAAAAGGCCGCTGGTTAATATAAACAATATTGGGTATAAAACTTGACGATTGTTGCTCCGAACCAATTTTAAGACTCCGTATGAAATAAAAATAAAGAAAATTACCAAACCTAATATACCCAGCTCTGAAAACAACAGGAGATAAATGTTATGCACTGGTTGTAAGAACCAAATATATCCGGAGGGGGTTTTAAACCTAGGAAGATTTGAGATGAAAGCATTAAACCCTTCCCCCACCCAAAATCTTTCAGAAACCATTTTTCCTGACACATATGCCAAATCTAGTCTCTGATCAATCTTGTCCCAAGAAAAATCCCGAGTGCTAATTAGTTTTTGAGGAACAAAGAACTGACTTATACTGACGCTAAAGAGAATAATCAAAAACCAAACGTAATATTTTTCTTTAAGTTTTATCCTTTTTTCGAATAAATACACAGCACCGACAAAAATTAAAGAAATTAGTGCAGAAAAAGAAAAAGTAATAATGAGGGCAAATAAAACGATAGAGGCACCAAGAAAAACGAGTGGAAATTTTTTTAAATTTTTTCCAAATAATAAGAATGTGCCCACCGCTCCCAAAAAACCCGCGAAAGAATTCGGATGAGAAAAAGTAGAATACGATCTTAAAACCTCGCGTCCGAAGATGTTAAAAAGTGCAATTCCGGGAGTTTGCGACGAGAAATTCCTTTCTCCAAGATAATATAATATTCCGCCAACGGTGTGACCCAAAAAAAATTGATAAATCCCCACTAAGGAAATTAGGATCAAAGAAAAATAAAGTACCTTCTCGATCTTTAAGGTATCAAACGATTTTCTGTTGATAGAAACATAAACCGCAAACAGAAAGAGTAATAAGGTGTGGATCCATTTAATTAAACTTAAAACAGGAGTAGTCGAGTGGACTGTATTTACAATCGCCAGACCCAAAAAAAATACTGCCAGCCATCTTTTGATCCATAGGTACTTTATAATCGATTTGATATCGGCAAACACCAGACCAAAGATCAATATATCTGTCAGATATATGGCAACTGAAAGATAGTCGACTCGAATACCAAAGACAAATGAAAATTGAGACCAAAAATGTAGTGCGAGCTGACTAGGAAGTAAAAAAAGGAGAATATAAAAAGTAATTACTTTACTTTTTTGCTTTAACCACCAAATATCTTTCTTCACCCTCACCAACCGACTCTGTCTCAATTCCTTTTTCATCAGCTAAAGCTAAATGGATTATACGCCTTTGTCCAGGATTCAAATTATAAAGGGGTTGATCTTCCCCCGTCTCCCGCGCCCTTTCGGCTGCAGAAATACCCAGATTTTTTAAGTAGTCTTCTTCCTTTTCCCTGTAATCTCCAACATTAACGACTACACGCTTCCATTCCCCCGTCTTCTGTTTAAGAATAATCCCCAAAATCGTCTGAAGGCTCATAAGTGTCTCTCCCCGCTTCCCGATTAGAAGACCGGTTTCATCCCCCGCATCAACACTTACCACCAAAGCATCGTTCTCTTGATCAAATGAAACCTCCGCCTTAGCTTTTGTTCCCATTAAAACCAAAAGTTCGTCTGTCAACCTTTTGAGCTCATCAATGTTCTCTTTCATTTTTGATATTTTACCTTTAATATTTTATTTATCAATGGTGTGACACTTCCCCAACCACCACTCGCTACCTGCTGCCAGACGTTCACAACCGAAAAAATAAGCCAGTACAAAGCCAACCCTGAAGGTAGTGTTAAGCCAAATATCAAGGTCATTAATGGAAAGGTGTAAGTCATTGAGGACTGCATAGCGACCTGCACGTCATCGGCTGACTCTTTTGTTTTTTGGGCAACTTTCTTTTCAGCTTCAATATATGGTGTGGTAATTTTTACGGATAGAAACTGGGCAAGAGCCGCCAAAATCAAAAACAGACCCGGAAGTGCAAATGGTATACCAGGCAGTTTAAATGTATCAGGCCTAGCAATATCCAAATAAAAAAACTTTGTATTAAGAACGGCGTTTTGTGAAAACTTAAGTGGCGCGTACATCAATTCGTTGACTTTAGAAACAGTATTGCCGTCCGTACCCAAAACTGTGGTAAAAACCTTAAAAAGGGCAATCAATACAATAATCTGCAAAACATAAGGAAGACAACCTGCCGCAGGGTTGATCCCTTTTTGTTTATAAAGCTCTGCCTGAGCCTTACTAAAACCCATTTGATCTTTTCCGTACTTTTTCTTAAGTTTATTAATAAGAGGTTGTAAATCACGGATCCTCTTCATTGAATCCATATAAGGTTTAGTTAGCGGTCGCATAACAAAGATCAGAAACAAGCTAAACCCTAAAATTGCTAATCCCAAATTTCCACCGAATAACTTATAAAAAAGTATGAGTCCGTTTGCTAAGGGCTGAATCAAAATTAATGTAAAAATGTTCATTTATTTGGAACGGGGTCATAACCCACCCCCCCGAACGGGTGACATCTTGAAAATCTGACAATACCCAAACCCAATCCTCTAACTAAACCAAATTTTTCAAGAGCTTCAATTGTATACTGAGAACAGGTAGGAGTAAACCTACAGGCGTGGCCAAAAACAAACTCCAAGTACGGTGAAATTGCCTTTTTATAAAACCTCAAAATATAGATCAAGACTTTGGTCACTGCTTAAAGAACCCTCCTCCCGTCAAGCTTTCTTTAACCTCCTTCATTATTTCAGTTGTAGGTATGCGCGTAATTGACGGTTTAGCTAAAAACACAATATCATACCCATCACGAACGTTAAAAATACTTAGACGGACCGCCTCTCCTATTATTCTTTTTATGCGATTACGGTCCACTGCTTCCTTGGCAATCTTTGTGGAAACTACAAAAGCAAAGCGACTGGGGGCTTCATCTTTCCTGTCTACAACCGCAACTCCAAAATTCTTAGATTGCAAAACTTTACCTTCTGCTTGAACACGAGCAAAATTTTTGACTCCCGTTAAACGATTCTTCCTAGAAAGCATGGTTGTGGAGAAATAAACTTAAGGAATCAGGTTTTTTCTTCCTTTAAGTTTTCTTCTTCTTAAAACAAGTCTGCCTTTCTTGGAACTCATTCTCTTCCTAAAGCCATGAGCTCTGACTCTTTTAATTTTACTGGGCTGATAGGTTCTCTTGGTCGACATGTGGTAATTATATCAAAGAAAAGAAAAATTAGTAAATTGCCACTTGACTCGTTGTGGATAACTTTGTAAATAGGGGGTATGCAGGACATAAAGTCTACTTGGCACGACACCCTCGAAATAATTAAAGTTTCGGTTTCTCCAGCAATATTTTCAACCTGGTTTTCTCAAACCCATCTAATCAAGATAGATGAAATTAATCAACGCTTTTTAATTGAAATTGGTTGCCCTACCTCCTATATAAAAAACTTTATAGAAACCAGGTATTTTGGCCTAATTCAGGATTCAGCCTTGAAAGTTTTAGGTAAACCCTGTGATTTAACCTTTGTTGTAAAAGAAAATCCTGTGAGAGAGAAATCCGAATCAAAATCCCCTAGTCCTCTATTCGAAACAGAAGAAAATAGCGAAATTATTACCCGTGCATTAGAAAAAGCAAAGATCAGGTCAAACTTTACTTTTGAAAATTTTGCAGTTTCGGGATCAAACCAAATGGCTCACGCAGCAGCCCTAGCAGTTTCTGAAAATTTAGGAAATGCATACAATCCTCTTTTTATTTGGGGTGGTGTGGGGGTAGGCAAAACTCATTTAATGGGGGCAGTTGGTAATGTTGCTATCAAGAAAAACCCGGATTTGAAAGTTTTGTTTTGTACCAGTGAAACTTTCACTAACGACATAATTGAGGGGATTCGTAACAAAACAACCCAAAGTTTCAGAGATAAATATAGGAAACTCGATCTCCTCTTGATAGATGATATTCAATTCATAGCCGGCAAAGACACTGCTCAAGAAGAATTTTTTCACACCTTTAATGCCGTTACATCATCCGGCGGGCAAATAATTTTAACCAGTGATAGGCCACCGAGTGAAATTGCCAAACTGGAAGAGCGTCTAAGAAGCCGGTTTGAGGCTGGACTTATTGTTGATGTCGCACCACCAGATTTTGAACTTAGATGTGCGATTGCCCAAATCAAAGCCAAGGAAAGGGGTTTAGCTTTAGACATGAATCAAATTCAAATGATTGCAGCGAATGTTGATTCTGCAAGAAAAATAGAAGGAACCTTAATTAAAATTATGACTCAACTCATGGGTAAAAAGGTTGAAATAACTGACGAACTTATAGAAAACATCATTGGCCGAGGAGTCGAAACCAATGGTAAAAATATAAAAAAAGATCCGGCTAGCGTAATCGACGCGGTTTGTCACTACTATCAAATAGGGAAAAGGTCTCTTTTAGGAGATTCTAGATCAAGACCAATAGCCAGACCCCGTCAAATTTTAATGTATATACTTAGAACAGATCTAGGAATTCCGTTAGAGGAAGTCGGGAGGATTGTTGGCGGGCGCGATCATACCACCGTTATGCATGCTGTGGAAAAGATAACTCAACTAGCCACAACTAATGTGCAAATCCGTGAGGATATGTCCAAGATAAAATTGGGGATATGAGGATAGTTCCGAAAAGAAATCAACTTATCAACATCGTGCCTGAAATTATCCACAATTTTATTCACAAATGAACGAAGCAAACATTCACACAAAAATTTTCCGAAAATTAAGACTAAATATGCTGTTTTTTACACTTATCAACAGCGTCTACTACTAGTACTACTAGTTAATATATGATAATAAAAAGAAACAAATATCAATGAAATTACAAATTCTCCAAGAAAACTTAAGTAACGCATTAAATATAGCATCACGTTTTTCATCAAATAAGGTTCAGCTCCCTGTATTAGGAAATGTTTTGTTTTCTGCAAAAAAATCAAAATTGGTGATTTCTTCAACTAATCTTGAAATATCTGTTTCTATTAATGTTGGAGCTAAAGTTCAGGAAGAAGGTGATCTGAGTATACCCTCAAGGGTCATTACAGAGCTTGTCGGAAATTTACCCCACGACACCGTTGATTTGGAAACAACAAAGGAACAACTTAAGGTAGCAACCAGCAGCTTTGCCTCAAACGTTTTGGGAATGAATTCAAACGACTTTCCAAAAATACCCGGGAGTGTAGTAGCTTCAAAAGCCCTAACAATTAAACAAAAAGATTTTGCAGCTGCGCTTATGCAGGTTATTTTTGCTACATCACTTGATGAAACGAGACCCATTTTGACGGGTGTTTTGGTTTTATTGGATAAGAGTGATCTTTTTCTGGTTGCTACTGACGGTTTTAGACTTTCTCAGAAAAAAATCAAGCTTTCTTCTTCATCGGAGAAAATTAAAATAGTTTTACCAAAAGCTATTCTTTCTGAAATTGCGAGGGTTGGTGGAGAGGATGACCTCCTTTTTAGTATTGAAGAAAAAGAAAAACAGGCTGTCTTTGGAGTGGGGGAGATAATTCTTTCCTCGAGACTTTTGGAAGGGGAATTCCCTGATTATGAAAAGATTATTCCCAAATCTTCATCTTATAAAATTTTGGCAGATAAGGAGGAAGTATTGAGAGCTGTTAAATTGGCCTCAATTTTTGCTAGGGACAATGCAAATATAGTGAAAATTAAGATATTGAAGGATTCACTTAAAATATCTGCTGAAAGTGGGCAGTCGGGAAATCAAGAAACCAAAGTTGATGCTAAAGTAGAAAAAACCGGCGATTTTGATCTTGAAATTGCTTTTAATTATAAGTATCTGGAAGATTTTTTACATTCTGTGGTAGGCGAAGAAGTACAAATGGAATTTTCAGGTCCAACAACGGCTGGAGTTTTTAGGGATTCAATCGATATGTCTTATCTTCATCTAATTATGCCTGTAAGAGTTCAGGGTTGATTAAATCCCTCAAAGGCGGGTAAATAGAGAGAAGCATTCACGGGGGAACTGAATCCAACAACAACAGCTTGTCCTTCAAGCAAAAATACGGGCTGAATTACCCCCTGATTTGAAAAATCGAGTAGGTAGACTAGCGAAGCCTTGTTTATATCTATACTCTGCACATCAGAGGCTTTTAGATCGGGCAGATTGACGTTATTGTCGTTAAGACTGACCAAAACACTATTTTTTATTTCGCTGGAGAATTGAGACCAATTTTTTATTGGATATTGGTTTGCTGATTCGTCAAGTTGGTATCCCAGATTGGCCGTGAAAGTTAACATGGAACCGTCTTTTAGAAACTGAATTGATATTTGAGATTGTTCCGGATTTGTTGTTAAAACCGGATATTTAGATGGACTTTCGGAATAGTTCAGTTGAATTATTTGAGAAGAATCTTTGTCGGTTTTGGCGAGATATTCAACTCCATTTTGAATTTTGTAGTAAGTAAACCCTGCAAATTTTAGGTCGCTTTTGTTGAGGTTGATTTTATTCGTAAGAAAAATTTCAGCGAGGGTTGTAAAATCACTGTCACTCAGTTGTTTATCGATAGCGTTTTGTACAAGAATTCGCGCCGTTGAGTTCGAAGAAAACTGGATGATATTATCTTTCGGGGTTACTGTTAATGAATATTTATCCCCGCTCCAAATCAAAACTCGACCCTTTTGTGCATCATCGAAAATTTGTGGCTGATCAGTGAAGCCAAGGTTGCTGGCAATATTTGTAATGGTAGTATCATTAAAAATTGTTAAATTATTCTGTTGAAGATAGGGTAGGGTAGTTGGATAGTTAAATTCTGAAGATTTAATATCATTTTTAATCGGGAGTGTTGTTCCTTGAAAATAATTTGGGATATTTAGACTTTGCTGAAATTTCTCAGGGTTTGACGGTGTTTTTTGGGCGTTAAAAAATATAAAAATGATCGATAGAATCGAGACGATCACAAGCCCGAGGATTATTAGTCTAAAGTTTATCTTTTGCATAATTCATTCTACTCTAGGGGATATACCCACAGAGTCCTGTATCATTTGAGCAGCCGCGCGGAATTGATTTTGGAATATAAGGAACATCCATTCTTATTCCTATGAATTCATAGTGAAGATGTGGTCCTGAACCTTCGGTTCCTGAGGCGCCAAGAAGTTGTCCCATTACAACTTGTTGGCCGGTTTTTACCGCCACAGCAGAAAAATGGGCGTAGCGAACTCTAATTTGTTTGCCGTTACAGAGGGATGAAATATCAACATAAACCGGTCGATATGGGCCGGATGTATAGACAACTGTTGCAGTACCTGAAGTTGTTGAGTGAACGGGCGTTCCAATTGGTAGAGTTCCTATGTCCATTGCCTCAATGTTTTGATGGCTATAGCTTCCTCCTGGTGTTTGTGTAATCATTCTTCTCCCTCCAACAGGCCATCCTGACGGGCAGGTGTCGGGCGGGTTCCCAATTTTAATTCCGGCAGAAGCCGCAGCCTCGGCACCTCTTTTTTCAGTTGAATCAGCTTTTACTGTAAAGGTGTCGGTGACAAACGAATCCTGGAAATTTCCCGGGTCGTATGTTTGTGTATAGGTAATTATGTAGGAAGTGTCTGGTGTTATGGTGGTTGGAATTGGAGGGGGAAAAGAACCCACATCTTTTAGGCTTCCTTCCGGTCCGGCTTTAACATTTGTTTCTGGCGGACAAACACCGGACCCACTTTTCTTTGTGACACTACAAGTTGGTAAAAAATTGATACTAGTCAAGGGACCCTTTTTAGCCTTAATGGTTATTTGATATTGAACAGTGAGAGGTAGATTGCTATTTTGAAACGGACCTGGTGGGCTTGCTACTTTTTGGACATCTATATAGGGTGAGATTACTGTTTGTCCAGCGTTAAAAGACAAAGATCCTTGAGGAACAATATAAGCACCAGAGTTAATAATAAAAAGAATTAAAGCCACAATAACCGGAAGAATTAAGAGGATCACTACAACTGGAGTTGCGATTCTAATTAAAAGGGCTGTTCCGAGCGCTGCAAGAATGTCGCCAATTCTACGAAAGAAATTATTTAATGTAATTCCACTCGCAGCTCCTAGCCCAACCGCACCCAAACCCAGCCCCCCCATTGTCATTAATGGAATTCTAAATATCAAACCACTCAAAACTACTGGTAGAGCTAATATGGCGATGCTATATTCTTTAAGTTTTTTCCATGGAATTTTTTCTGCAATTTTTACTAGGAGTTCGCCACTGACCCAACCAATAATTGTCCCCACAATAGGCGCAAATGTTGACCCGAGGGCGGCGGTTGCTTTAGAAACCAATGCCTTGGCACCTGTTTTGGCTGCTGTACTGGCACCGGCTTTTACGCCGGTTTCGACTGTAGTTTTTGCAGCAAGTTTTACACCAAGATTTATGCCTGTTTTTGTTTGAACGAATCCGGCAAGCGGGCCATATCCGGACCCTACGGCAATTCTTCCAAACAAAGATCCTTCGGCTGCTACCCAGGGAGCTGCTTTAACTAAACCAATGGACGAAAGACCGAGTTGAACAAGCTCGGAGTTATAAGCGCGTGCCGCCAAACTTTCAGCGGGGAGTTTTGCTACTTGTGATGAAAGATCTTTGCCCACCGCTAGTAAGAGTTGCGATTTGATTTCATCAACACTGAAATCTTTTATTGTTCCCGCCAGATTAATTGATTGATCTAATGATTCTATGTGTGGGGTGACAATTTGCTGATTTAAGTCAAATTCCTTGAAACCGGATTGAGGTACTGAAGAAATTTCAACCTTTATATCTTTCATATTTGAAACTCCGTCAACCTTTGAAAGATCGTAGAAGGCTTTAGCAAGTTCATACTGACTCGTTTTTTGATCGGTTAGAATTGAAACAATATCTTTGAATTGTTGTTGATCTACTGCGTTCGGAATTAATTTTTTAAGAAGGGCTGGATCCGACGCAATTTTATTAATTACGGCAATTTGAATCAAAGGAGAGTTTCCGGTTGCTGTTTCGTTTATTGTTAAGCCGATTTGTTTTGACGCAACACCAATTTCGTCGACTGATAATTTTTCAGTGCTGATTTTGGCTTGTGAGTGTTTGGCAGTATCATTGACGAAATTTTGCGGATTTATCTCGCTTTGCTCTTTTAGAGAGTCAACTTGAGCATTTTCCCCCGGTTCGGGTTTTTCTATCTTTACATAAACTTTTGATCCGTTTTTTTCTAACTCGGTCTTTAATTTTTCGGCTGCAGCCTTTTGTTGTAAATAAATTTCCTGTTGTTTTTTAATGGACGCCTCAACCGCTTGTTTTGATTCGACTTGAGTTTCTTTTAATTTAGCCTCTCTCTCGGCCCTCAACTTTTCTTGCTCCTCACGGGTGGCCGCCCCGGGGATGTTTGCTTTTGCTTCAGGTTCCGGTGCTCCCGTGAAAGTCGGTGTGGTGTACTCAGGGGCCTTGGTCAGGGTTTGATAAAGCACTCTGTCTGCATCTCTAATACTTCCAGTGTTGGTTATATCTGTGATGTAAATCAGAAGATCCTTATTTGTTGCCCAGTGATATTTTCCGTCGAAAGTTATTGCGGGTTCATTTATAGGCTTATTGGCTTCGCCAAGAGAGAGATCCGAAGGGAAGCTGTTTGCAACAATGTCAATAAAACTTTGGACGGTTCTCCTGTCACATTCAGCTAAACTTTTTGGTAGAGGTAAATATTTTGCCATATTTACTTATTCTCATATGGATTAGTGTTAACTTTTACAACCTCTTGTGGTTTGGTTGTAATCAATTTATGTTCTTCCTGACTTGCAACAACTCGAATAGGCGCATGGTGAGGTCCGGCAAAAAAGATTCCTTCGCCAACATTTGCAGCGAGTAAAAGTTGTTTTTCACCCTGTGAGAGATAAAAGACTTCTCCGATCTTATCAATTGCCGCCGGACTTTGTTTCAAAAGAACCTGTAGGGCGCTATTTGTGACAATTGCCTTCCCTATATCTTGTCCAAGGAAATCTTCGACGTCCTGAGTGATTGTAGTGAGTCCCAGGAAGTATTTACGAGCGCGCTTCACGACACTCCAAAGAAATTGGGCAGTATCGGGGTATCTCATCATGTGCCAAGCCTCATCAACGACTAATATCCTTTTTTTCAAATCCTTTTTAACCCTCGTCCAGATGTAGTCAAGAATAATAAACATTGCAATAGGGCGGAGCGCATCTTGAAGGTCTTTGACGCTAAAGACCGTAAACGGGTTTGTAATATTGATATTTGTTTGTTTATCAAAAATTCCTACAAAACTCCCTCTGACAAATTTTTCTATTCTGGCAGCGAGATCTAGGGCATCAGGAACTTCCATCCCAATTAAAGTTTTATAAAGATCCTCCATCAATGGAGGCTCTTTGCCTTGGGTATCTGGGTCCATAGTGATCCCTTTGGCCCTGTAAGTCATAACCAGAGCACGATCAAGCATTGCCTCCTGCGTTGGTGTGATGGCTCCCATTATAACTTTCATCAGTGAATGGAGAGAGAGAATTTTAAGGCCCAGCTGGTTTTCTCCCTCCTCGCGGACCTGGGAAAGATCGAACGGGTTAATTTTACTTGGGGAATTAAAAGAAAAAGCTATATACTCTCCACCCACGGCTGAGGCAAGCGGTTTATACTCACTTTCGGGATCAATCACGATTACTTCTGTACCGGTCATTAGGCTTCGAAGTGATTCAAGTTTGACGAAGTAAGATTTTCCTGCGCCGGACGTAGCAAAAATAACCATATTACTATTTTCCAAACTAAAGCGGTCAAAAATAATAAAAGATTCATTTTGTGAATTAATTCCATATAGAACTCCACGGTCGCTTGACAGTTCGGTAGAAGTGAGTGGAAAAGTTGTAGCCACACTTGTCGTATCCATGTTGCGGGTGATTGAAAGCTTATCTATCCCAAATGGAGCGGTTGATAAAAAACCCTCCTCCATATCGAGCAGTGCATGTTTGCTGATAATAAGAAGAGACCCTAAAACCGATTCTATTTGGCGCGTAACATGATTTAATTCTTCGACGCTACTTGCCGGGATTGTTATATAAAAGGAAAATTGGTAAAAACGTTCAATTCCTTTGACAAGTTGTTCTTGGAGAGCCCTCGCATCCTCAAGTTTTGCTTGCGTTGAAGGGTCAACAATTTTTCCTCGCTCTATATCTGTCGAAATTTCGGCCTCCATCTCGGCAATTTTGCGCCGTAGGTCGTCAAGTACACTCTTTCCGTCAACCGGGTAAACATAAAAGGAAATATCCAAGGACGAATCAAAATTTACGACCGGTTCCAGCCAGCCGGGAGCGACAAATCTTGGGTAGCCTCCCACAAAAATAGTTCTAAAGTAAACGTCATTTATTTTTACGTAATCAAAATCTTCCTCGATAGATTGGGGTGCGATTACATCCAAAACATTCATATTTTGCTTAAGAGCGGGAATAGGACCCGCCATTTGTGGTTTTATGTTTGGACTGGGCTGAGTATTTTGTTGGCTGGATGGTTGATTTGGATTCATTGTGTCTTAGTTAATTCTTCCTGGACAACTTCCGGCTCTTTTTTGACGGCCGGCTTTTCAGGGTTATAAATAGCATAATAAAGCTCAATAATTTCCTGAGTAGTCAGCTGTCTAAGTTTTATTCCGAGCCGCCCCGCCTGTCTAATTAAATGGTCACGTCTTGGGTAAAGAACTATCTTCGCCTTTTTGATTACATATGATTTGGTAAAAGGTAGCGGTCCGCTTTTTCTTGTGACGGCGGAAAAAGATTTGACGACGCCAAGCTCCAGCGGGGAAAGATAGAGAACCAAAAAAAACCTCTTTCCCAAAACATTTTTCTTTTTAACAGATTCTTGGATAAAGCCGCGGTAGTCCGCCATGAGTTTGGCTAGTAGCGGGTGAGTAATTTTGCCCGCTTGTTCATCTAAAAAATTCATATAGGAACTAATATCTTTTCTTTGGGTGCGGACAACAATTTGCAACGAAAACGAAAGCGAGTTGATAAGAGCAGCGTAGGCCGCAATAACTGCCTGTTGCTCCTTTTCGGATAGAAGACCGAAGTTTAGTGAGGTGGACTCCATTATAAGTGCCGCTCCCCCGTCTTTATAAATTGCCATGTCGTTTGTGATGTCGGCAAAGGGCAGCTGTTTTTGCGTAGTCGAGGTTATTGGGGCATCCGGGATGCTGAAAAATGGGATTTTTAGTTTAGAGTTGAGATTATTGAGTTGCATTGCTTTGTTGTGCAATTTGTGCACTTGAGATGACTGGCTCTGTTATCAACTTTCCCTGAACGAGGATGGGTGGAATTATTTCACCCATCACCTCAAATGAAACGGGTGTAAATTGGTATCCTTCTTTTTCTGTAATAATTTCGTATCGTCCGTTTTCAAGGGGGGTAACGGTTATAAAATGACCAACCTTATTACTTCTTAAAGCCCGGACCGGGTGTCCTGCAGAGTCTCTGATTTCTATAATTGCTGAGTCCAAAATTCTTCTGAAGTCGTCAACCACCTGACCAACGACTATGTTGGGTGTAGTTGCCGGAGTGGGGGGTGCAGCGTCTACAGAAAATTGAGCCTGCCTTGTTGATATAAACTGATCACCCATAATTACTGGAGCAACTTGGGCCATTTGAACAACCTCTCCTTGGGGTTTTTCTTCAACTACAAGTTTTGGTGTAGCCTGAACAACTCTTATTGGTTGAGTCTGAGGGATTTCGAGTGTTTTTGGCTTAGCCTCGCCAGAGCTTTGTGAAGCGACGGCGGGGTTTGCTGGTTGAGAAGTTGCTTTAACCGCTCCTGCGACTTGATTGGCGACCCCGGAAAAAAGTCCGGTCAAAGTTGATAAAAATCCTCGTTCTGCATCCTCAAGTTTTTGGTATGGTGTTGGAATTACTTTTGTTCCGCTTAAATACTTCTCGACAGCAGCCTCTTGTTGGGCGGTTTCGTCGGCGCTTGCAGTAGATTCATCCTGAAAATATTTTTCGGTACCGGTTCCTTTTTGCCAGGTAAAAATTGTAGGGGAATAAATTGCTCTAAAAAAAGCCAAAATCCATTTTTCTAAAGGCCGCTCTTCCAGAGGTAAAAATGCTAAGGCAATTCCAAGGAGAACGCTTAGGAAAGCAAGAGGCCACTTAATGATGGGGAGAAGTGGGGTGGAGTAAAAGATGAGACCGGCAACAATACCACCCGCAAGTTGAAAAAACTGCTTAAGAGTCATATCTCCCACCAAACGGAATTGGTAAGAGCTGATTTGTTGCGGAATCGGATGTTGTTCCATAGGGCAGTGGAAGTAAAGACCTCCTACTCTAGGTTAAGATTAGCGCGTGAAGTGGTATGTGCAAGAAGTACCCTTTTTCACAAACAGATGATCTATCTACCAAGATCTGACAAACTTTTCTTAATTTTCTTTGGGTCGGGTTTATAAAATGTTGGTTTTCTTTATCCTGTAATGTTGCCTGCAATCATTGTGTCTATTTTATCTTTTAATTCTTCTGGCGTTTTTATATCTCCTAGCAGTTCTCCTTGTGCATGTAGCCCATCACGATCTAGATCTATAGTAAAGACGGGGCTGGTAACACGGTCAGATCCGTCATCAGTAAAAGAGCTTTGTAAGTATTTATAATCCTTAACTATTGCTCCAGAAATACCCTTAAGAGCAAGCTGGTCTTTCATTTTCTCTTCGATAGCTGAATTTAGGTTTGGATGCCGAATTGAAATTTTGATGGCATAGTTAAAAATTAGCTGACCACTTTCTAGGCGGGTATCACCACCAAAGAAATTAAGAAGATCTTGTAAAATATTATCTATATCTAGCCGATCCCAAGTTTTGATATAATGTCGAGCCTCTTTCTCAAACTGGGCTGCCCTTTTTTGTACTTCTTTTTTGGAGTTTTCCTGTTGAACCAAACGTCTTTGAGCCTCTTCATCTGCCTTTGTTTTGGCATCGTCTTTTGCAGCAGAGGCTTTCCTGAGCCAACTTGGTAAATCTGGTGACATCTTGCCCGCGAGTGTAGAACGTTATGGGATAAAAGTCAAATTGTTACCAATCTCTGCTAGAATCATACTCTCCTGGTTTCGTTGTCAGTTTGTTTGTTTGATTATGGACAAGAATATCTGCAAGTATATCTGTAAAATTGCCCAGGTCGGCTCTACTCGAGTAGTCTCCATGTTCTTGATCGGCTAAAAACCAGTGGATCGTTCCATTAGGATCAGAATCGTATCCAAACCAGAATGTTTCTCCATCTCTTTCCTGCTTCCTGGCAAAGTAGATTACTTTATGGGCTGCCATCTCTGGGTTCAATCTCCCTTGTTTTAGTAAATCTAATACAACTCTTCTATTTTCTGTTGTTTTATCATCAGATATAGATGATTCTCGGAGACCGGGGATTGGGATCGTAATGTAGTAGCTAGTCGTGGGGAGTCCATTCCACGATGGTATAGACACTTCTTGAAATTTTAATTTGAGGTTTTGTTGTACTTTTTCTTTAAAACTCTGAAGAACCTCCTGAAATTCAGCGGGTACGCGTTTGAGAAATATCCCTCTTTCTAACGGAGCAATATATGTACTATATTCTTGATTAATTTTAGAAACGCTATTCCTTTTTAGAATTGAAGCGTCTAGAGTCTGAGCATCGGCGTAGGCCTTAGCCTTTTGTGCTCTTTCGATGGCTTCATCTAATTCTTTTCCCATCTTGCCCGCGAGTGTAAAGCGAAATATTCTATAAGTCAAATTCTGACAAACTTGTAAAGGGGTGTGGCTAGAGATAAAATACTGAAATTTCTGGAATGTCACAAGAGAAAACTAACCCTGAAAACAAAGACCTCGAGTTAATAAATTTTTATAACCCAAATTCGCTGTTTGTCCGTCTGACTTTTGGAAATCTTACACACTCCCTCCCACTGCAAAATAATTGGGAAAAAATTAGGGTTCACGACTACGACCCAATTATAAGTATGGACACCCGGGTTAAGAGTGGTTTTGTGGTAGCGGTCGACCCCGCTTTTAATGATAGGGACGCGAGGTTTGTTAGATTCGAAACGCGGATGGATGTAAGAACTTCTAAGAGAGAACCTGATATACGAGGTCTGCAAAGCGTGTTTGAAAAGAGAGGTTTAGATTTTGACTATGTTGATAAGCGTTTTTCGGACGACCCAGACAACTGGGGTTCCTATTTTATTACCCCAAAGGGCGCGCAAATACCGGTCGTGTTAAGGCTTTTTGATACCCAATATAGTATTTATACAATGCAACTTTCCGTGCCGGCAACGAATGTCATTTTGAAAGACGGTGAACAGCTGGCGTCACTACAAAAAGACTCTTTTGATGTGTTAAAAAGAGTGGCGGGGGGAATTTATGATCATGAGGAGAAAGATTTTCCGAGTGCAAGGTTGACGTTTAAGGCAGAAGAAGACAACTCACCGTTTTACGCGGTTTGTTCATATTGTAATCAGGATTATTTTGCCGACAAAAGCTTAACGTGTCCACATTGTGGTGGTGCTAAACCGGTATTTATAACAAAGAAAGAAGAGACCTAATTTAATTGGTCTTGGCATATCCGACACTCCGTAATATATAATGGTTTTATATGCCAGAAGGTTCAAACCCCGAAGCCGCAAGTTCAGGAACCCAATTACCAGGGGAAAGAAATCCCAATCTTGATCCATCCAGGTTAAATGAGTCCTTGCTTCTACAAAACCTACTCGCACAACAAGAATCTGGGTCATTTCAGGGTTTAATGAGCGAGATCAGAGCTTTGGATGAGCAGCCAAAGGCTGGTAAGGAACAAAAGGATGTAGATGAAGAAAGAAAAGAAAGACTGAAATCAATAGAAGAAGGCTATCAGTTGCTTTTTTATTCTACTCTAGAGCATCACATTTTTGTTTCCAATGAATGTTTGGAATATCGAAATCCTGTGGCAACCTGGGCTTCTAAACCCGGTCGTGATGTGCTTCAGAGTTTTATTACTTATCTGGAACAAGAAGATTTGCGAATTCAAATACAGGAAAAGTCGGGTGGGCGTGTATCTACTGAAAGAAAAGCTTGGGTTAAAAGAATGTATTC
Source organism: bacterium (assembly GCA_021824915.1). Taxonomy (GTDB): domain Bacteria; phylum Patescibacteriota; class Microgenomatia; order UBA8517; family UBA8517; genus JAKAJP01. The sequence goes on along the minus strand of JAKAJP010000031.1, from coordinate 560 downwards.
TGACTTTGGTTGGATGAAGGGGAGTTATGCTATGCAGGAGGGTATGGGACATCTGATGAAGTATTATTTCTCTGGTCCTGACGGGATGATAAATGCTCTCTATGAACAAAGAATGAATCCTCTTGCAAGGGATTTTCGCTGGACAAATGCTAAAGAGAGTGTGCTTGATAATCCGGATCCAGCAAAGCCGGAAGATAGCCAAGTTCCTGAACTTACGCTGACTAAGGATCAAAAAGAAAAGACTTTTGGTTTCTCTAGATCGGCAGAAGCTCCACCATCTGTTCCTGAGAAGGAGGGGATTAGAGAGAGGTCTGTTCGTTGGCAGAAGAATAGGTTTCACTTTGCTGTTGCTGTTGCGGAGGTTGGACAGATTGATTGGAACAATGCAACACGGGTAAGGATAGATGATCAAAGGTGGTTGGTTAGTGATTTCGGTAAGCAAGTTTACGAGATGAAGCTGAAGCCGGAGGAGACCTATTTAATTATTAAATTGTTTGGAGAAGGGAAACCGCAAGATTTTAATGGAAAGTCTGTGCCTGAAAAGATCTTGAACTGGTTCA